>NZ_VJNT01000029.1:0-31257 GCF_008633895.1 Campylobacter sp. LR264d | reverse complement strand
AAGGAAAATTTGCAAATGAGATTAACGTGCATTTTTGTGATAAAAAACTTTATTTTTTTGATAGCTTTTAAGGTTTTAGTGAAAAAGATTTGTGAAATTTCCTTAAACAAAACCATAAAAAAGGACATTTAAGCGATACTTTTATATTTAGTTATGTCAAAAATGCAAAATCTAAAAAATATTATCATTAAAAAGGGTTGGTTTCCACAAAGTGTGCAAGATGATAGAAATTTAGAAAAAGAAAAATTTTGCTTTGTAAATATAGATTGTGACCTATATGAACCTATCTTAGCAGGACTTGAGTACTTTTATCCTAAAATGATAAATTTAGACGTTATTTTAGTGCATGATTATTATAACGAAGCTTACGCAGGTGCTAAAAAAGCAGTGGATAATTTGTTAAAAAATATAATTTATTTACCATGCCAACAGGAGATGATATTAGCGTGGCTATACAAAAAAAATTAACTTTCAAGGCTGTTTAGGCCTTGAAAATTTGTTAACTAAAGCTAACATTTTCTCCTTTTAAAATTTGATTCATGGTATTCATAGCACACATTTTTCCACACATCGAACACGAATTTAAATCACTTGGCCTTTGTTCGTTAAACATTTGCTTAGCCATTTGTCCATCAATTGCTAAGCAAAACATTTTTTACCAGTTAATTTCTTGCCTTGCCTACTCATATCATCAATCTTTCTTTCCTTTGGCAATTTAGCTAAGCCCCCCCATGTGCACTATACCATCTCTTACATCATTTATATTTGACAATCTTAAATGTTCAGCCGGGGTTAAATAATGAAGCATATCAACCCCACTCCAAGAAACAACAGCACCCCCCCCAATTGCCCAACTTATGTGTTAGTACCCCGTTCCAATATCAGTAACCAAAGGTCCTAGCACATAAAAAGGAGCACCTTTGCAAATTCGTTTTTCTAGCTTAACATTTGCCTCAATTTCATCTATACACGTATGTCCAGGTCCTTCTATCATTACTTGTACTCCTATTTCCCAAGCCCTAGAAGTTAGCATTGAAGGTTCAATTAACTTACTCATTGCTTGAATCATGAGTACTTCCTAGATGCAAAGCATCACCTAAGGATAAACTAACATCAAATTTAGCACAAATTTCAAGCAAATCATAAAAATACTCATAAAAAGGATCTTCTTCTTCATGCATTTTCATCCACGCAAAAAGCACACTTTCACCCCTTAAAACTAATTTATGACCCTTGAGTTTATTCCTGCATAAATGGTCATAAAATCAACCCCATTTTTAGCATGATGATAAATAACATCTAAAAAATCCTTAGCGTGAATTTCTTTTAAATCTTTTTGCAAAAAACCGACAGCATCATAAATAGGAATGATTCCTATCATGGCATTTGATTTATTTAAAAGCTGGGTTCTAAATTCTTTAGTAGCTCCATAATTGCTTAAATCCATAATGACCTCAACGCCAAATTTATGAGCCAATTCTACCTTTTTCATCTCCTCTTCATAATCCATGCAATCATTTGAAATTCCCAAATTTACATTGATTTTTGTCCTTAAACCATAACCTATGCCATTTGGGTTTAAAATTGCGTGGTTAATATTTGCAAGAATGATAATTTTGCCAAGCAAGATATTTTCTAGTAAAAAATCTTCACTAACTTCTTCTTTACTAGAAACAATGTTCGTTTGTGGAGTTAAGATACCTTTTTTTGTATATTGCATTTAAGTCATATTCTATCCTTTTTAAAAAATGGATAGAATATGTAAGTAAGCAGATAAATCTTCCCACGCTAGCATTATCTAATTCTGGTTCAATCTAAGTTTAAAGCTTACTCTCAGCCTATAACACAAGCTCCCGTCATTTATAGCAAAAATATAATAAAAATTTATAAATAAAACTAAAAATCTTCTTCTTGTTTTCTAAAAAATCTAATAGCCTCTTTACATTTTTTGCACTTAAATTTAGTACCCTTTAATTGAATTTTTTGATGGATTCCAAAAGGTACGTCATGAATTAACCCAACGCACTCACAAACATAAAGATAAACAGCGTTTTCATCATCTTTTTGATCCCTAGTTTCTTCAAAGCTTATATCTTCATTTTCTTCTGTAGATAAGGATTCTCTTCTCCATTGTTCTATCTTCATATCTTCGTATAAGATATGTTCTAAAAGCCATTTTTTAGCCACTACATAAAGCTTTTCTTTTAAATCATTTGTGCTTTTAATGGTTTTTATAAGATTTATCATAGATTGTATTATTTCTTTATGTATAATTCTGTGTTGTTCTAATTCTGGATAGCTAATAAGTTGCATATATTTTTCTTCATCGTGAAAGTGGTCTTTCATGTAATTAAAAAATTCACTCAAAACGACCTTAATATCTTCTTTATAAATAGGCTTATCAAACATATATTCGACCTTGCCTGCTAGGTCAAAAAGTTTTTTATGTTGCTCGTCAATCTTAGCATTATGAACGCTATAACTATCATCCCATTTTGGAAACATCAGAAGTCCTTTTTTCTGTTACAATCTCTGTTTTAACATAGAATAAATCTTTTTGACACTTCTTGCATTTTAGTGTTTTTTTATGGCAAGAAATATCAAGGTGGTCTTGATAAACAAGAATATGTTGAGCTTTACAAGGACAAGAATAGATAAATCTTGGTTGTTTAAGCACAACTTCCTTTGGCATAGGTGGGACAACTACTTCTTGACCACCTGAATTTAAGTATTCTTCTTGTAATTTTGCAAAATCTTCCTCTTCTTTTAAAAAATTTTGTTCATTTAGCCACGAGCCTATCATCATATCATGGTGAAGTATGTGGTCTAACAACCAATCAGAAATCACAGTATAAAGCTTTTCTTTTAGATCATTTGTGGTTTTTACATTTTGTATAAGATTAGACATATCGCTAACTATATCTTTATGCATAATCTTATGCTCATTCAAATAAGGATAACCTATATCTTGCATATATTCTTCTTCATTATGAAAATGCACTTTCATGTAAGAAAAAAGCTCACTTAAAATTTCTTTAAGCTCAGACCTTTCAACATACTTATAAACAGCACTTTCAACCTTAGAAGCTATCTCAAAAAGCTTCTTGTGTTCAGCATCTATCTTTGAGTCATTAATACTATATTTGTCTTCCCAAGGTGGAACTAGCTTTTCCAAAGTCAATCCTTGAATTTACGAATTTATTTAAGACTTATTATTGCGATTTTTCTCTTAATAAAAAATAAAATAAGACATTTTTAAATAGGAGAAAAATAAAAGCTTCTTTAACTAATAATTAATTTTTGGTAGTTTCCTACCAAAAATTAATATAAAATGATATGTACCTTTTGAGGTCCGTGAACACCAAAAACGGTGATTAATTCTATATCTGCTGTACGAGATGGACCTGCTATAAAAAGAATATTTGTAGGTAAAATTTCATGTTCTTTTTTTACCAAATTTAGAGCCTGACTTATACTTTTAACGACATTTTCCTTTTTTAAAAGCATAATGCAAAGTTTTGGAGCAAGTGAAAGCATTCTTGGTTGTTCTTTTGAAGAAAGCACCAAGGCTACTCCATGAGAACTAACACCAACCCTAGCATTTATAATAGAAAAATCACTATGAAAAACCTCGGTCCTTAAATTTTCTATCTCCTTATCAAAGCAAATCTTTTCACTTGCCTTAATCTTATCTAAATTTAAGCCCAAATTTGCAGGATAAATTAATTTTTCATAACCATAACTAGCGCTTATTTCGTTAATCTTTTCTTCCAAATTTTCAAAGCTTGAAACTTCCACGACATACTTATTATCGCTCATTTTTTGCTTCATTTCCTCACATGCGTCATCTTTTGTAATGATATGTTCTACAGGGTCTATACTAGCACTACTTTCAAATTCAGGTATCTTATAGGCATTGTTAAATTTGGCAAGAATTTTTTCCTTACTTGATTTTGAAATTTCATCAATCCTACTCATAGCTAACTCCTTGAATTTTTTGTACTTCTTTATAAAGGTCAAGTTTTATTTGAGGTAAATCCTTAAATTCACTCCATTTTTTAACAATAGGCAAAGACCCCTTAAAGCTTTGTACAAACCAGTTAAAATAATGTGCCTTAGATAAATAAAAACGCCAACTATCACCGTTTGTAGCCATTTTTTCAAATTTCTTAAACACACTTGCTTCTAGGTTATTTTTATGCACTAAATTTGTACCCATTGGTGGATTTTCGCCCTGCCCTATTTTATTTGCCCTTAATTTTCTAATCAAATCAGCAAGTGGAATTTTAACAGGACAAACCTCTGAACACCTTCCACAAAGAGAACAAAAGCTTAAAATATCACCTGTGTTATCCATGCCAAATAAATTTGGGCTAATTACTTCGCCAATTGGTCCTGGATAAATAGTTTGATAAGCATGTCCTCCTATTTGGTCATACACAGGACAAAAATTCATACATGCCCCACAACGAATGCAACGCAAGGCCTCGTAATAATCCTTATGAGAAAGCATATCGCTTCTATGGTGGTCAAATAAAATAACATGCACTTCTTTTGGACCATCTAAATCGCCATTTTTTCTAGGTCCACTTATTATGTTATTGTAAGTTGGGATAAATTGCCCTGTTGCAGAAGGAGTAAGCAAACAAACCATAGTAGCAGCATCTTCAAAGCTTTGCATTACCTTTTCTACCCCACAAAGTGCTACATGTATGTCAGGGGCTGTTGTACACATTCTACCATTACCCTCATTTTCTATAAGCCAAAATGCTCCCTCCTTAGAAATGGCGAAATTTACGCCACTAAGCCCCATTTTAAGACCTTCAAATTCATCTCTTAAATGCTTTCTAGCAATGGCGTTTAATTTTTCTATATCACTTTCAAGTGGGGCGTTTAATTTTTCTTTAAAAATTTCGCCCACCTCGTAGCGATTTCTATGGATTGCAGGAACTACGATATGAACAGGGGTTTCGCCATTTAATTGCAAAATAAGCTCACCTAAATCTGTTTCAATGGCACTAATGCCCTTTTTTTCAAGGAAGTGATTAAGACCTATCTCCTCACTTGCCATTGATTTTCCTTTAAGAATTTTATTTATGTTTTTTTCTATCATTAACTCATAAATAATCTCACAGGCTTCTTCATCGCTACTTGCCCAATGGACCTTAATACCATTTTTGCTAGCATTTTCTTCAAATTCTAATAGTCTATCTTTAAGGCTCATTAAAGCATTATTTTTAGCTGTTTTTGCCTTATTTCTTAGCCCTTGCCAATCATTAAATTTATCTTTTATTATATTTAAACGATTTCTTTGCAAGGTATGCATAGCCTTCATCAAATTTTCACGCATTTGATTATCGTTTAATTTTACGCCAACAATTTGTTCGTGTGGAAGCTTTTTGCTCATAATCTTTCTCCTTGTATGCGTTTAAGTAAAAAATCATACAAATGAACGCCCTTTATATCAAGCCCCATTCTTTTCATAGTACCACCTATATTCATCAAACAACCACCATCACCACTAATTAAATATTTAACACCTGTTTTTTTAATATCTTCAATCTTAGTTTTAACCATGGCATTTGAAATGGCTGGTTCTTTCACAGAAAAGGTACCTCCAAAGCCGCAACATTCTTTTTCGTATTCTAACTCGACTAATTCTACATTTTTAAGCTTATTAATCAAATTTTTACTTGATTCAATGCTTTTTTGAACCCTTAAAGCATGGCAATTTGAATGCCAAGTTACCTTAATGGGTTCTCCTTTATCTTCATAATTTACATTTAAAACCTTATCTAAATATTGAGAAAGCTCAATTACCCTAGAACTAAAATTTTTAACCATTGCAAAATCAGGGCTATCCTTTAAAAGCTCTAAATAATCATGGCTCATCATACCAGCACAAGAACCACTCACAACGACTATTGGATAGTCTTCTTCAAATAAATTTACATTGTAAAGTGCGATATTTTTGCTTTCTTCAAAATAACCAGAATTAAAAGAAGGTTGCCCACAACAGGTTTGCTTTTTTTTAAAGATTACTTCTATATTTTCTCTACGCAAAAGTTTAATAGCATTTAAAACACTTTCTTGAAGTGCTGCAGTACCAAGACAGGTAGCATATAAGTATACTTTTTTCATTTTTTATCCTTAGTAAGATAAGCTCTAAAAAAAATTAGAGCTTATAATCATTTCGTTAAAGGTATAGTTTCAGGAATTATACCACCCATAAAGAATGCTATAATGCAAGTCCAAATTCCTATTAAAAGAATGAAGGCAACTGAATATTTAAGTGTAAATCTAAATAAATCAGATTCCCTACCTACAAGTCCAACCGCAGCACAAGCAATGGCTATACTTTGAGGGCTAATCATCTTACCTACCACGCCACCTACTGAATTTGCTGCTAAGAATAAGGCTTCGCCTACTCCAAGTTCTTTTGCTGTTACTTGTTGAAGTGGTCCAAAAAGTAAATTCGCACTAGTATCAGAACCAGTTAAAAATACACCTATCCAGCCTATAATAGGGCTAAAAAATGAAAAAGCATCGCCTGTTTTTGCAAAGGCTTGTCCTAGTGTAGCACTCATACCGCTATTTTTAGAAACAAAGGCAAAGGATACAACAAGTCCTATAGTTATACAAGGAATAGCCATTTCTTTTAATGTATCCCAAAAACAATCTGCTGCTTCATTTGCTTTAATCTTTAAGAACCAAATAGTTAAAAAGGCTGCAAGCAAGATAGCTGTTCCTGCTTGAAGTCCAACAAAGCTAATGCCTTGTGAAAGACCTATTGCTTTACCATCTGGGTCAATGATACTTGCATTTATATTAGTAGCTGCTATGGTAATTTGAGTGTAATCTAAAATTCCACCCTTTGCAAAAAGTGCTTTAAACCAAGGTTGAGTCCAAATAACTATACAAATAATAAGTAAGATAAAAGGTAACCACGCCTTAAACACTTTGCCAAAGCCAAGTTGAGTATCGTTAGAAAATTCTTTTAAATCATCAAGTCTAAAAATATTGCTTGGTTTCCAATATTTTAAAAATATAGTAGTACAAGCCAAAGATACAATAGCAGAAGCAATATCTGGTAATTCTGCACCTAAGAAATTTGAACTAAGAAATTGAGTACCTGTAAAGGTAACTGCTGCTACTAAAATAGCTGGAAAGGTTTCTTTAACTCCCTTTATGCCATCCATTAAAAATACAATGAAAAAAGGCACGGTTAAGCTTAAAGGTACAAGCATTCTACCAACCATTGCTGCAACTTCTTTTTGTTCAACTTGAACTAAATTTGCCATAGCTATAATTGGAATTCCCACTGCTCCAAATGCTACGGGTGCTGTATTTGCTATCAAACAAAGTCCTGCTGCATAAAGTGGCTTTAAGCCAAGTCCTACAAGCAAGGCTGCTGTGATTGCCACTGGACCACCAAAGCCAATTGCCCCTTCTAAGAAAGAACCAAAACAAAAGCCAATTAAAATTACTTGAATTCTATGGTCTGGTGTAATAGACATAACGCTTTGTTTAATAATCTCAAAAGAACCTGATTTTATAGAAAGCTTATATAAGAAAATAGCTGCGATAATAATCCAAGCTATAGGCCACATACCCTGTGCAAAGCCTTGCACGAATGACGCACCTATTAAAGAAAAAGGCATATCATAAGCAAATAATGCCAAAATAGATGCAAAAACTACGGTTATAAAACCTGCTAAATAGCCTTTTAGTTTGAATACTAATAAACAAAGCAAAAAGCATAAAATAGGCAAAAATGCTATAACGGCACTGAGCCAAATATTTGAAAATGGGTCATAAACTTGTTGCCATACCATTCAAATCTCCTTTTTTTTGAAAAATAATTTTAAGTTCGTTTTGATTATATACAAAAAAATAAAACTAAGTCAATAAAACAAAGCTTGTTAAAAGCTAAGATTTTAACCTTTTAGGCTAATTTATTATAGCTATACTTGAAAAAATGCTTGAACTAGCTATGTTACTAAACGAAACAAATAACACATAAAAGACCTTAATTATCTTTAATGAAAATTAATCTAAATTCTTTTTTATGGAGAATATTAAAGAATATTCATAATTTTAAAAATATATATAAAATTAAAAAAATAAAATAATCACAAAAATATTTTCTAATATAAGCTGTAAATTTTATATAAAAAATATAAGCATAAAAAACACTAAGAAAATTTATTAAAATATTTTTATAAATTTAGAATTTATCTTAAAAATTTAAGATAAATTCAATAAATTAATCCCATTGGGCTCCTAAGTAATTTCCATTTTTATCAAAAAATACTTCTAAATTATTACTAAGTTCGACCTCCCAACCATAGCCCTTATAATCTATATCAGTTATAAAGGTGTTAGGATAATTACTTTGTATATAATTTATCACATTTTGTGGTAAAATACCTGAGTAATTTTGCACAGGATATTGTGGTAGATAAGGATTTTGTTGAGAATTTTGATAATAATTTTGCTGTTGATATTGCTCTGGCTGGGTATATTGAGTTTGATTATCTTGCTGTTGATATACCCCTTGATTTTGTTGATAATATCCTTGCTGGGTGTAGCCTTGTTGATAAGTAGAAGGTGGGGTGCTAATTGGCAAGGGATTAGAACAAGCACAAAATAACAAGCCTGAACTTATAAGTAAAATCTTTGTTTTCATATATCACTCCTTAAAAAAGACAAAATGCCTAAAATCAATCCCATTTAGCACCTAAAAAATTCCCATTCCTATCAAAATACACATCTAAATTATTGCTAAGTTCAACTTCCCAACCATAGCCTTCAAAATCTATATCCTTTATAAAGGTGTTAGGATAATTTCTTTGTATATAATTCATAGCCTTTTGAGGTAAAAAGCCTGTGTAATTTTGCTGTGGATATTGCGGATAGACTGGATTTTGTGGGTAAGCTTGGGTGGCTGGTGCTTGAGGTGTAACTTGTACTGGATTTGCTAAATCTTGACTTTGAGTAACCTCGACTGGATTTGCATAAGCACAAAAAACTAAACTTGAAACTAAAACTAAATGTTTAACTTTCATCTTTAACTCCTTAAAAAAATATAATGCAAGTGTAAAAAAAATTTGTGAAGTTAAAGTGAATTTATAAGCTAAATTTGAAAATAAAAAATAATTTTTAGATTAAAAAAATAAAAAGGGCAAAAAAGCCCTTTTGTGTAATTTAAGATAAGAAAAATAAGTCGCTAAATTCATTAAAATTTGTTTCTTCTAATACCTTTTGATTTTCACAAATAGCAATGATTTTTTCACATTGTTTAGGACTTAATCTAGTAGCTAAATTTTCTTTAAATTTATTGATTAAAACAGGAATGCCCTCTTCTCTTCTTCTTTTATGACCTATAGGGTATTCAACCTCTACTTTTTCAGTTTTTGAACCATCCTTAAAGAATACTTGCACTGCATTTGCTATACTTCTTTTATCGCTTTGTAAGTATTCTTTTGTGTATCTATCATCCACTTCAACAGACATTTTATCGCGTAAATTATCAATCCTTGCGTCATTTGCTACCTTATCTTCATAATCATCAGCTACCAAGCGTCCAAAAATCAAAGGCACAGCAACCATATATTGAATACAATGATCTCTATCAGCTGGGTTTGCAAGTTTACCCGTTTTATTAATGATTCTATGCCCTGATTCTTGAGTTGTAATGATTATTTTTTCAATATCATCTAAGCGGTCCTTAACCTCATTGTGTAGTTTAATGGCAGCTTCAACTGCAGTTTGTGCATGAAATTCAGCAGGGAAAGAAATTTTAAATAAAACATTTTCCATAACATAAGAACCAAATTCTTGTGAAATTACAAGTTTTTGTCCTTTCATTTTTACATCCTCAAAGCCCCAGAATTTAGCACTTAAAGCAGAAGGATAACCCATTTCTCCTTTTAATGATTTTAGGGCTAAATCAACGCCACGACTACTAGCATCACCTGCTGCCCAACTTTTTCTACTTCCTGTATTTGGTGCGTGACGATAGGTCCTAAGTGCCCCACCATCAATAAAGGCTTGAGAAACAGCATTTCTAATCTCATCAAAATTACAACCTAAAATTTTAGCAGCTACAGCAGTACTTGCAATTCTTACCAATAAAACATGGTCAAGCCCAACTTTATTAAAACAATTTTCAAGGGCTAAAATTCCTTGAATTTCGTGTGCCTTTATCATAGCTTTTAAAACACAACCTACCTTTAATGGCTCTTTTCCTTCGCTAATATTTTTACGACTTACATAATCAGCCACTGCCCAAATAGCACCTAAATTATCACTAGGATGCCCCCATTCAGCAGCAAGCCAGGTATCATTAAAATCAAGCCATCTTACCATAGCACCTACATTAAAGGCACCTCTAATTGGTTCAAGTTGATAAGATGTACCTGGAATTTTAGTCCCCAATGGGCGAAATTCAGCTCCTTCTACGCTTGGTCCTAAAAGTTTAGAACAAGCAGGATATTTAAGGGCTAAAAGCCCACAACCTAAGGTATCCATTAAACAATATCTTGCAGTTTGCATTGCTAAATCACTTTTTATCTCAAAAGAATCAGCATACCTTGCAATCTTAGTTAAAAGCTCGTCAAATTCAGGACGTTTAGCTTCTAAAATTCCCATATCACTCATTTTTTCTCCTTTATCTTTTATCAATAGCCACAAAACTACGAGGTTTTGGTCCTATATACTCACTACTTGGTCTAATTAATTTATTATTTGCCCTTTGTTCTTTAATATGTGCACACCAGCCACTTACCCTACTCATTATAAAAATAGGCGTAAAATAAGGGGTAGGAATTCCCATAAAATGATAAGCTGAGGCACTATAAAAATCTGCATTTGGTGGCAAAGATGGCCTTTTTTCTTTCATTAAATACTCAATAGCCTCGCTTATTTTAAATAACATAGTATCGCCACCAAGCCTTTTACTCCAAACTTTTATCAAGGCATTTCTAGGGTCGCCCCCTAAGCCATAAACCCTATGTCCAAAGCCCATTAAAAGTTCTTTGTTTTCTAATTTTTGATTAACGCCACTAATGGCTTCTTCTTCATTCTTAAAAGAACTAATAAGTCCCATAGCTGCCTCATTTGCTCCACCATGCAAAGGCCCTCTTAAAGCCCCAATGGCAGCAGCTACTGCACTAAAAATATCACTTTTCGTTGACGCACAAACTCTGGCTGTAAAGGTTGAGGCATTAAATTCATGTTCAGCATAAAGTATTAAAGAACAATGCATAGCCTTAACAAAATCAGCCTTTGGTTCTTTTAATTCAAGTCTTTCTAAAAAATAACCTGCAATGCTATCTTGTTGGGAATTAAAATCTATTTCTTTGCCCGAATTTACATAGTGGTGCCAATAACAAAGCACAGATGGCAAAACGCCAAGCAATCTAATAATCTTATCATCTTGGTCGCTAAAATCATCCTTTTCACTTTCTAAAGCACCCAAAGCAGAAACTGCTGTTTGCATTAAATTCATAGGGTGAGTATCCTTTGGAATCGCCCTTAAAATAGCCTTTAAATTTTCACTTAAAGCCCTATGTTTAATGATTTTTTCCTTATATGCCTTTAATTCATCTTTTTTTGGTAACTCGCCATATTGTAATAAAAAAGCAATTTCTTCAAATTCAGCATTTTGTGCTAAATCTTCTATATTGTAACCATAATAATTTAAGCCATTTCCAAGACCACAAGTACAAATCGCACTTTCGCCAGCGATAATCCCGGCTAGTCCCCCTGTTTTTTTCTTCGCCTCACTTACGCTCATTTTTACCCCCTTTAAAAAGTTCGTCAAGTTTATTTTCAAATGCGTAATAATCAAGCATTTCATAAAGTTCTTCTCTAGTTTGCATAATGTTTAAAACATCCTTTTGGTGCCCTTTTTCAAGTATGCTTTTATAAACATCAACTGCAGCCTTATTCATAGCACGATTTGCTGAAAGTGGGTAAAGTACCATTTTAATACCAACGCTTGCAAGTTCTTTTTGACTAAAATAAGGAGTTTTGCCAAATTCAGTAATATTGGCCAGTACAGGAACCTTTATAAGTTTGGTAAATTCAGCATATTCTTCAAGTGTATGTATGGCTTCTGCAAATAGCATTTGTGCCCCTGCTTCAACATATGCTAACGCCCTTTCAATAGCCCTTTGTTGCCCTTCAATCGCATGTGCATCAGTCCTTGCCATAATCACAAAATCATCATCTATCTTTGCATCAACGGCAGCCTTTATCCTATCGCACATCTCATTAATGCTTACCAGTTCTTTATTTGGTCTATGTCCACAACGTTTTTGTGCTACTTGGTCTTCAATATGAGTTGCTGCAGCACCGGCCCTAATTAATTCTTTTATAGTCCTTGCTATATTAAAAGCCCCACCAAAGCCTGTATCACAATCAACCAATAAGGGTGCATCAACCCTACCACAAATTCTACGAACATCAATACACACCTCTTCTAAAGCTATAATGCCTAAATCAGGCAAACCATAACTTGCACTAGCTACGCCACTTCCTGAAAGATAAAGGGCCCTGTGTCCTACCTTTACAGCTTGTAGGGCAGAATACGCATTAACTGCCCCTACTATTGCAAGTGGTGAATTTTCTTCTACAAGTTCTTTAAATTTCTTTCCTGCACTTTTTACACAACTCATTATTCTTCTCCTGTTTTTGGGTATCCTAAAGCATTAATAGCTTCTTTGCAAATGTCTAAAACGCTTTTATCTTCAATGGTAGCTGGGATATTAACATTTACCCCATCAGCTATTTCTTTTAAGGTTTTTCTTAAAATTTTACCACTCTTTGTTTTTGGCAAGGCACTAACAACAGTTGCTACCTTAAACGAGGCAACTGCTCCAATTTCTTGTCTTACAAGGGCAACTGTTCCATCTACTATACCTCTATGGTCTCTTTCAATGCCATCTTTTAAAACGATAAAGCCCATAGGAATTTCTCCTTTTAAGGCATCATTTACGCCTATAACTGCACATTCAGCAACGTCAGGGTGTTTAGCGATAATTTCTTCCATTTCTCCTGTTGAAAGCCTATGTCCTGCTACATTTATAATTCCATCAATTCTACCTAAAACAAAGACATAGCCATCCTTATCTATATAGCCCATATCTCCTGTTACATAATAACCTGGGAATTTATCTAAGTATCCGCGACGATATCTTTCATCATTTTCCCAAATTCCCATTAAAGATGCAGGTGGCAAAGGTAGTTTTAAACATAATGCCCCTTTTTTTCCAGCTCCAAGTTCCTTGCCTGTTTCTTCATCTAAAACCTTTAAATTAAAGCCAGGCATAGGTTTTGTAGGGCTTCCTGGTTTAACGACTTGTTCTTCAAGTCCTAAAGGATTAGCAGCTATTGCCCAACCTGTTTCTGTTTGCCACCAGTTATCAATTACAGGCTTTTTAGTAATTTTCATAATCCACTTTAATGTATCGCTATCGCATCTTTCACCTGCTACAAAGATAGCCCTTAAACTTTCAAGGGTAAATTGCTTTAACCAACTAGCCTTTGGGTCTTCTTTTCTAATAGCACGAAAGGCAGTAGGAGCTGAAAAAAGCACATTTACCTTATATTCATCAATAATTCTCCAAAACGCTGAAGGATTAGGAGTTCTAACAGGTTTTCCCTCATAAACTATAGTAGTACAACCATTCATTAAAGGAGCATACACTATATAAGAATGTCCAACAACCCAACCTACATCAGAAGCAGTAAAGAAAACATCACCCGGTTTTGCATTGTAAATATTATCCATTGACCATTTCATAGCAACAGAATGTCCACCATTTGAACGAATAACGCCCTTTGGAGACCCTGTAGTACCAGAAGTATAAAGTATATATAATGGATCAGTTGCTAAAACAGGCACAGGGTCAACTGGCCTTGTTTTTTCTTCTTCTTCTTCCCAGTCAACATCACGCCAAGGAAGCATACTAGCCTTAAATTGGGGTCTTTGCCAAACTATACAAGTGGTAGGCTTATGAGTAGATTTTTTAATGGCTTCATCTAAAATAGGCTTATATTCTATAATATTACTTACTTCAATACCACAACTTGCGGTCATTACAACTCTAGGCTTAGCATCTTCAATCCTAGCGGCAAGTTCATGCGAGGCAAAACCACCAAAAACCACGCTATGAATAGCACCTATCCTAGCGCAAGCAAGCATTGCAATAACTGCTTCTGGAATCATAGGCATATAAATAATAACCCTATCACCTTTGATAACGCCTTTATTTGATAAAATTCCAGCAACCTTTGCCACTCTATCTCTTAATTTTTTATAAGTGTATTTTTTCTTAGTATCAGTAACTGGAGAATCATAAATCAAGGCTAATTGGTCGCCTCTGCCATTGTGAACATGTAGATCAAGAGCGTTATAACAAGTATTCATACACCCTCCAACAAACCATCTGTAATGCTCATCGGTAGAATCAAGTACCTTATCCCATTCATTGTACCAATGAACCTTTTGAGCTGCTTTTGCCCAAAAACTCTCAGGATTATCCAGCGATTCTTTGTAAACTTCTGCGTAAGTCATTTTTTGTCCTTTCTTGTTAAAGATAAGCAAATTATAAATACTTTTTAAAAAAAATAAAATGTAAAATTTAGTTGCAAAATGTATCAGTTTAAAACTTTATGCTAAATTTTGTATAATTTTTATACAAAATTTGCAAATTTGTAGTAAAATTGTGCTGTAATTTTTTGTAAAAATATCTTTATATAAATTATAAAGTGTTACTAAAAGTAATAAATAAAATTTTAGGTTAAGGAAAAATGTTAAATTCCAAGGAAAAAATGTTAGAAATTTTTAACAAATCAGGTTTAAGTTTGAGTAAATTTGCAAATTTGCTTGGAAAGGATAGACGCACAATCGCAGCTTGGTTTAAAAAAGATTATCAAAAAGATATTGATAGCAATACAAGGGCTAAAATTTGTGAGTTATTTCGCTACCCAAATGATATTTGGGATGCCGAAGATTTAGACTTTCATTCGCATTTGCATAAATTAAAAAATGATGAGATTAAAATCATAGATAAGGGCTATATGGGTGGTCTTAAATATATATTTGAAAATGAAAATGAGGGTTCTTTAATACTTCATCCATCTTTTCCAAATCCTGCGTACAGGGATTTTATAATGCCTTTTGTATATCAAAATATAGATAATGAAGAAGCTAGTTTATATAGAAAAAAACGTGGTGAAAAAATGAGGGCTTATTCTTTTGTAGCCAGTGAGTGGTACTCTATAAAATCCTTGCTTGAATTTTGTTTTTCACCTATAGGAAATTTTTACACAAAGGAACAAAAAATTGCTATTTTGGAGCTTATGATTGTTACTTTTAAGGACAATTTTAATAAGACCTTATACTTTTTTGATTCTTATGACCATAAAATTTATGGACTTGAAATGTTTTATTTATCCATAAATATTAAGGAAAATTCTATGTTTTTTAAGGTGCCTCTTGAAATGTTTATTGTAGAAATTCGTAACACTACCCTAATTAAAAAAATTCATCACTATTATACTCACGCACAAAAATGTCCAACTCATATTAATCCAAAAAATGCTTGTTTTATAATGGAACTTTTATTATATTGTTTAAAAAAAGACTTAAATTTATATGAAACTTGTGATTTAATAGACAAAGAAAGCGTATATGGCGACCTTTTTAAAAAGGCTTTAAGCGTTCATAAATTTTGAAAATAATTTTCAAAAAGCTTGACATATATCTTAAAAAATAGTACACTTTCACCTTAAAGGGGTCTTTATGAAAAAATTTAAAATAATGATGCTTTTATGTGCCTTAATCTTTAGTGTAAGCTTTATACATGCAAAAGATATAAATGTAGTAATCTTTTTAACAAAAAAGGAAAATTACAAAAGTGCTTTAAAACAAGCAAATGGTTTATCTAAAAGCATAGTAAATAATAAAGAAAATGGAGACATTGAATTAGTGCTTGGTGGTTCGGCAGTTGAAATTTTTACTGATAAAAATAATGAGTTAAGAAACGAAGTCATTAATCTAAGTCAAAAACCACATGTTCGAATTTTGGTATGTAATGGGGCATTAAATGCTAGAAAACTTGATAAAAGCATAATACCAGAAAATATAAAGGTAATAAATGCAGCCCCAAGAGAAGTAGTAGATAGACAACTTGAAGGATATGCTATTTTAAATCCTTAAAAAATAGGCTTTTTGCCCTTTTTTTAAATAATTAGCTTTTTATATTATAATTAGAAAAATCACTAAAAAAGAATAGATATGAGCGAAGAAAATGAAGAATACTATAATGATAATATGGAAGATGAGATGATGGGAGAAGAATTAAACGAATATAATATTTGTAATCTTAAAACCTAGGATTTAGTAAAATTTGTAATGATAATGAAAGAAAATTTAGACCAAATATGTAAGCTTGAAGAAAAAGACATAGTTGTAGATTATATTATTTATCATACCAACAAAGAAAGTCAGTTTAAAGCTAAGTGAAAATTTTAAATTTAGTTATTTTTTTTTGCTTTATTATTGGTAGCTTGTACTAAAAAGGAATTTGAGCCCAAAGATGAAGTAGATAAAATAGCCTTAAAGGAAATTCAAACTACATTAAAGAAAAATATCCTAATGAAAAATACATAGTTTTAAACTATGAATATGCCACTAAATTAAATAAAAAATATCCAAAATATAGGGGTGATTTGCAAACTAAAAAGGAATGTTCTTCTATGCTGATTAAATTAGAACCATACAGACAAAATATATGGGCCAATTATTTTAGAGTATTATTTTCTTATGTCTTTGATGAGTACGATACATATTTACAAGAACAAACCATACAAGCAGATTTTCCACAAGATAAAACTTGTGAATATTATAATCTTGTAAATAGTATGTAAAAAACTTAAAAAAACCTATTGCATAGTTTCTCTTAATTTTTCTAAAATCTCATTTTTATATTACTTTTATTAAATATTTTTAAATATCATTATAATTAAAAAAATATAAATATAAACTTTTATATAAATTTTTTAAGTTTAATATTTTATAATAATTTTCAACAAGAATAAAATTGTGTATAACTTTTGTAATTTAAACAAATCACAAAAAAATATTTATGATGATTTTTTAATAAAATTATGTTCTAATAACTCTCCACTTAATCAAAATGGTAGCGAAACTGATTTGGGAAGTATTTTTGAAAATGAATTAAATAAACTTTTAAGGGATTTGAAATTTATAGCAAATGGTTATGAATTATTTAATCATGAAAATAAAAATATAAGTGGCAGAACTGACTTTCAATATGGTAACACGATAATAGAATATAAAAATATAATTTATTAAGCAAAAAACTTAAATCAAAAAACCTGACATATCAACAGAACAAAACCAAATACAAAATTATCTAAAAGAACCAAAAATTTAATGGTTTTAAAATGTATGGTTTTTTATTTGATGGAGCATATATATCAAAAATGAAAATTAATATATGATACTAAAAATAGTGGAATATTAACCACTAAAAACTTAGATATTTTAATCAAAACTATTTTTCAATCAGACATTGTATCTATATCTCCTACAAATTTAAAAAGAGATTTTGGCATAGTAGATGCTGTTAAAAACCAAATTTTAGATAATGACATGGTAATAAATTTAGCTAAATATCTTTTTACAAATTTAAAAGATGAAACCAAACTAAATCCACGTACAATGTTAATTTATAATAAATGGGAAAAACTTTTTCAATTGGCTGAAAATGATAGTGGACAGCATCAAGATATTATCGATAGACGTGAAATATTTAGCCAAATTTTTGATGAGCTTATAGAACAAGATAGTGTATTTTTGCTTTATGTACTACACTTAGCATTATAATTAAACTATTATTAGTTCGTATAATAAACGATATGCCAAAATTAATACAAAAACTTAATTTAGATAATCTTTATAAAACAAATAATCTAAAGCAAACACAAGAATTTTTTTCACAAGTAGAACAAGGCAAATATTTTAATAAAATAGGCATTGTAAATTTAACAGATAATGATTTTTTTTCATGATATGTCAAAGAAAAATTTACTAGTAAATTAAAAAATATTATGCAAAAAAATAATCTCTAAAATTTGTTCTTATAAAAATATATACATATCTAAAAATACTGTAATGCTTGATATGTTTAAAGAACTTTATTTAATTTTATACCAAAAGTAGTTCGCCATAGTTTTGGTGAATATTACACACCATATTGGTTAGCAAAACGTACATTATTGTCAACTACAAATGGAGATAAAGAAATACAAAAGAAAAGTTTTATAGATCCAAATTGTGAAAGTGGTACATTTTTATCTGTATTCTTTAACTATAAACACAAAAATTTAAAAAATAAAATAGATTTTAAAGAATATGAAAAGATATTGTTGGAGTAGATATAAATCCTATCGCTGTATTAATGGCAAAAGCAAATGTATTAATTTCGGGACTTAAAAAATGTAATTCTAATCTAAATGATAAATATGAAATTCCTGTTTATTTAGCTGATAGTCTTTATGTACCAAATTTAATAAAAATAACTCTACCTAAAAAACTAGTTTTAATGTCAAAATTTATTGATATTATAAATGAAATTGAAAAATATATTATAAAACTTGATGATAAGGGTGCTTTAAAAGTATTTGAAAAGTGTTACGAACCTATTAAAACAAATAAGAAATTAAAAAATACAATTAAAGAAAATATTATAAATCTTATTCAATTTGAAACAAAAAAATTAAATTCTATATGGCTTAAAATATTCTCAAATTATTTTAGAATGGCAAGCTATACAAAATTTGATTATATTATAAGTAATCCAGCATGGGTGCAATGGTCAGTATTACCTGAAATTTATAGAAATAATATAAAGGCAAATATGCGAATGGATGGATTGTTTTCTAGTGATAAAAATGTCGGTGGAAACAATTTAAATATTTGTGCGTTAATTGCTAATAAATGCTGTGAAAGATGACTTAGTAATCAAGGTGCTTTTTGTTTTTTAATGCCAAAATCAATTTTATTTAATAAATCCTTTGAAGGTTTTAGAAATTTACAAATAAATAAAAACAAACGATTATATTTTAATGAAATTATTGATTTTAGTTATAGCAATACTGGAGAAATTTTTGAAGGAGTTGGACTTGATTTTTGTGCATATAAAATCTCAAAAAAATCTCTTAAAAATAAGGATATTTTACCTGTTATAAGCTATATCAAAAATGCAAATAAAAATTTATATAACTCGTAATGATGAATGGAAAATAGTAAAAAATAACTTTAATACATGTAACAAATTTGCTATTAAACTAAATATTGAATTAAATAATAATTTTTTAATAACAGATAGTTTAGAACGAGCACAATATTTACAAAGTTGAATTGGAAAATGCGAATATCAATTTAGAAAAGGAGTAAGTGTACCATATTTTATGAGACTTGAATTTAAAAAATTAAAAAATGATCAAATAGGTATTTTTTATCCTTATGATAAATTTGGTGCTAGGGTAAAAGCAGACACCAGCAAAGAAATTGAATTAGAATATATAAAACCATTTGTAACTGCACCTATGTTAAAAGAAAATGGTTTAAAATGGAAAAATTCTTATGCAATATGTCCTTACAAAAATGGTTTTAAAAAAACCACTTCCAAAAGATAAACTTTGCAAACTTGCTCCACTTATCTACCATTATTTAGATGGTATAGATAATAAATTAGGTAATGGAAGTAAATTTAATGCAAGAATACAAACATTTGATGAAAACTATGGAATTTTAAAATGGATAGTTATACTTAAAGAATTTGTATGTACACGAGATAACACTCGTCTAGCACCTTGCTATATAAACATTATAATGACAGATTGGGGAACCAAATTGACACCATTGTTTGATAATCATATAAGTTATATTAGTGAAAATATTAATGGTAAAAAAATAAAATACATAAGTAAAATAGGGGCAAAATACATTTTTAATAAACTAAAAAATCCAGATTTAAACGAAATTATTATAAATTCACAAGATAGTAGAAATATACCATCAAGACTTCCTGTTAAAATAGAAAAATATAAAAAAAATAAATAATTTTATGTTTTAATAAAATTTTAGTAAAACATAAAAATTTATTTATAAAAAATCTTGATGAGTATTTTAATTTTCAAATAAATTTTAATCCTTATTCTGCCTACTTTTTACCTCATCTTCAACCTCTTGTAAAAATCTATCTACAAGTAAATTTTCCTTTAATTTTGCTACAACTTCTCCATGTCTTATAACTAGACCCTGATTCTTGCCAAAAGCAATGGCCACGTCAGCACCCTTTGCCTCGCCTAAAGCATTTACAACACAACCCATAACGCTAATATTTAAAGGTTCTTTTATGTGTTTAGTTTTTTCTTCTACTATTTTAATAGCCGATATTAAATCACTTTGTATACGGCCACAAGTGGGGCAAGATATGATATTTACTCCACTTTTTTGCACTCCACTATCTTGCAAAATAGCCTTTGCTACGCGAATTTCTTCTTCAAGCTCCCCTGTCATTGAAACTCTCATAGTATCACCAATGCCCTTTAAAAGTAAGGTTCCAAGGGCTATTGCACTTTTTATTGTACTATGAAATTTAGTACCAGCTTCTGTAACTCCAAGATGAAATGGATAATCACAAAGTGGACGCAATCTCTCATAAGCTTGTATAGTTTTTTGCGTATCAGAAGTTTTCATAGAAATTTTAATATCGGTAAAATCAAGATCTTCAAGCAAGGCTATATTGTATTTTGCACTCTCAAGCATGGCATCAACGCCATAGCCAAATTTATCGCAAAATTGCTTTTCTATAGAACCATGATTTATGCCTATTCTTATAGGAATTTGCCTTTGCTTACAAGCATTAACCACTGCTTTTATATTTTCTTTTGAGCCTATATTTCCAGGATTTATTCTAACTCCGTCTATAAATTCAGCACAAAATACAGCTAAATTATGATTAAAATGGATATCTACTATTAAAGGTAGGGGCGATTTTTCCTTAATCTGCTTTAATGCCCTTGCATCTACTAAGTCAAGACAAGCAAGTCTTACTATGTTTGCCCCTGCAAAATATAAGCGATTTAGTTGTTCTAAACACCCATCTATATCCCTAGTTTTTGTAAAAAGCATGGATTGAACGCTAATTGGAGCATCCCCTCCTATTAAAACATTACCAACCTTTATTTGTTTTGTTTTATATCTCATTTTAAACCTTTTTAATAAAAATCGATAGGGTCCATATCTGTTTTTACATTATTAAACCCTAACGCATAAATTTGTGCTTTGATTAATGAAGTATATTTATTGCTTCTTAATAACACATAAAATCTAAATTTATCCTGCATTAACTCAATACCACAAGCCCCATATCCAACAAGCTGCAAGGACTTCATTTGTTTAAATTCAAGCCCTAATTTTTCACATAATTTAAAGCCTTGATTTTTATCCTTATCTTCTATAATAATCCTTAAAAGCCTAGTAAATGGTGGATAAAGGTCTTTTCTATTTTCTAATTCATCCTTTAAAAAGCTATCATAATCATCAATGTATTTTTGAAAAAAATCCTTATGCTTAGTTTGGAGTATTACCCTTGCAAAGCCCTTTCTACCCGCCCTACCTGCTACTTGCATGGCAAGGGCTAAGCATTCTTCACTTGCCTTAAAATTTGATCTAAATAAATGCTCATCAAGTCCTAAAATCACGCTTAAATCAACATTATGATAATCATGCCCCTTTGCAAGCATAGATGTACCCACTAAAAAATCGATTTTTTCATCGTTAAAATCCTTTAAAATTGTATCAAGTTTTTTAACGCTAGTTATCTCATCGCTATCAAATTTAACAATCTTTGGACTAAACTCACTTAGTTCTTTTTCTAAACGCTCACAAAGTTCAGCCGTACCAATCTTTTGTCCTTCAAGCATAATACCCCTACAACTTGGACAAGTACTATCAATAGACTTCATAAAACCACAATAATGGCATTTTAAAACCTTATCCCTTTTATGCAAACTTAAAGAAATGCTACAAAATGGACATTTTATAGTTTCTCCACAAGTCTTACACATAATTTGCCTGAAATTCGCCCTTGCTGGTAAAAAAATAATAGCTTGTTTTTTGCGTTTTAAACAATCTTTTAATTCATTAAGCAAAAATGGAGTTATGGCTAGATTGCTTTCATCGTATAAAAATTCTTTCTTACTTTCAAAAAAGGTACCCTTTAATCTAAAATTTTTTTGTTTATAAAAGGTAGTAAGGCTTGGAGTGGCTGAACCCAAAACAACCTTTATATTTAATTTTTGTCCTATAAAAATGGCTAAATCTCTTGCGTTAAAAAATGGCAGTTGGTTTGATTTATAAGAATTATCGTGTTCTTCATCGATTATTATAAGCCCTAAATTTGTAAAGGGTAAAAAAAGGGCGGACCTTGCCCCTGCTACTAAGCAACTTTGTCCACTTGTAAATTTAGCTAGATATTCACTCTTTTTTTTCTTTGTAATCTTAGAATGCCATATACAAAAATTATCATCAAAATAAAGGCTAAGTCTTTTTTGCATTTGAGGAGTTAGTGAAATTTCTGGCATTAAAAGCAAAATTTGCTGTCCTTTTTCTAAGTATTGCTTTATTAAAGATATGTAAATTTCAGTCTTTCCACTACCTGTATCAGCAAAAAGTAAGCTTGTATTATTTTCTTTTATAAAATTTAAGGCCTTTTCTTGCTTTTGACTTAAAATAGGACTTTTTTTAAATTCTAATTTTTCACACTCGTAATTAACGCTACCTTCAAAGAATTTTAAAACAAAAGAAAGTTTATTTGCATAATAATAAGTTATAAAAGTGGCTAGTTTAAACTGCATTTTTGTAAGCTTTGTAGGTAAAATTTCAAGTATATTTTTAGTTTTAAAATTTGGTTTTTCACATTCTTTTATAACAACTGCCATGCAAGGCTTGTTAATACGAGATATATTTACCATGACCTCTTGCAAAGGTTCTATTATTTCTTCACTTTCATAGCATAAATTATCTAAATAAAGCCCCTTAATGCAAAGTTCGTAATATCGCAACACTTATCCTTATAAAAATTCTTTGCAAAGCATTGAATTTAAGCATTCTAAAAGACCAGTATTTGCATTATATGAAAAATCAATATATGATTTTTGATTTATAAAATAACGATACTGGGTAGAATTTAATTTAATCCAAGCTTTTTTACTTGAATAAATAGGGTTTTGTAGCAAGGAAAAAAAACAACAATTTAAGCCGTTATTGCAATTTGAAATTTCATTACTATCACAATAAAATAATTTTTCACCCTCTAAATTTGTAGCCGCGCTATCAAGTATGCCATTATAATTTAAATTTTTTAAATTTGCCTCGTGTCTCATTAATGCAAGGGCTGAATTTAAAAGCTCATAGTCTATTTTTGCCTTTAAAATAGAAGCATCTTCTTTATTTTTGTTTAACAATGGAAAGGCAAAGCTTACTAAAATACCTATTATAATGATAACAATGACTAATTCTAACAAGCTAAACGCTTTTGAATTCATTTTTTATCGGGAAGTTCTTCGTTGATAGATTTAATAAGTTTTTTAATCTCTCTTTCTAAAACATAATTTTCATAGCTTTTTTTTACAAAGGCATCAACAAAACGTTTTAATTCTATTTTCTTAGTCCCACTAGAAAGCAAAGCGATATCATCTTCTAAAAGGTTTGCAAATTCCTCACTACAACGAACGATAAAATCCCTTGCTGAAACATTGATAACAACTTGTCTTAAATTATCATTTGCCAAGAACTGCCTCTATTTTCTTAACAATATCTTCACTCTCGATATTTTTACTCTTTAACTCTTCTTCTAAACGCATAATCTGATTGCTTTTAGCCTCATTTTGTGCCTTTACGCTTACAAGTTCATTTCTTAAATTCTCATTTAACTCACAAACTTCATTATATTTATTTAGAAGTTCATTTACCTTATTTGCCATTGTGTTGATAATCTTTTCATCATACATATTTGTTTGCCTTCATTATGTAGTTTAATCGATATTTAGCAATTATACCAGAAAATAACTAACTTTTACTTTTTATTAGAAATTAATTTTAATTAAAGTATTTTTTTTTACAATTTCCTTTTTTAAATTTGTAAAATTTATCAAAGAAAGCAAGGGAATGTTTAACTTAATAAGTGATTTTAAACCAAGTTTTGACCAAAAACAAGCCATTAAAAATATAATAAAAAGCATAAAAAAAGGTAATAAATATCAAACCTTACTAGGCGTTACAGGTTCGGGCAAGACCTTTACCATGGCAAATGTTATAAAAGAATTAAATATGCCTACTTTGATAATGAGTCATAATAAAAGCCTTTGTGCTCAACTTTATAGCGAATTTAAGGGCTTTTTTAAACAAAATAAGGTTGAATATTTTATAAGCTATTATGATTATTACCAACCAGAAGCCTATATTCCACGCACTGATATGTTTATAGAAAAGGATAGTTCAGTAAATGAAGACCTTGAAAGATTAAGATTAAGTGCTACAGCTTCGCTTTTAAGTTATGATGATGTAATTTGTGTGGCAAGTGTTTCAGCAAATTATGGACTTGGCAATCCTAGCGAATATGAGGGACTAGTTTTGATTTTTGAAGAAGGTATGAATATCACTCAAAAAGAACTTTTAAAAAAGCTTGTTGATATGGGTTATAAAAGAAATGATAACTTTTTTGATAGGGCAGATTTTCGCGTAAATGGCGATATAATCGATATTTACCCTGCTTATTTTGAAGATGAAGTAGTAAGGTTTGAATTTTTTGGAGATGAATTAGAAAAAATGTATCATTTTAATATCTTTGAAAATAAAAAAGGTAATGAATTAAAGAAATTTATACTTTATCCAACTAGTCAATTTAGCGTCGGTGAAAATCGTTTAAAAGAAGCTATTAAAGGCATTAAAAAGGAATTACAAGAAAGACTTGCTTATTTTGAAAGCGAAAATAAATTAGTGGAATTTCAAAGACTAAAACAAAGGGTGGAATTTGATATTGAAATGCTTGAAAGTACGGGAATGTGTAAGGGTATTGAAAATTATGCCTTGCATTTAACTGGGCTTAAAAGTGGTGAAACGCCTTATTCTCTTTTTGATTATTTTCAAATTAAAAATAAGGATTTTTTAGTAATAGTAGATGAAAGCCATGTATCCTTGCCTCAATTTCGTGGCATGTTTGCAGGGGATAGAAGTAGAAAGCAAACCTTAGTTGACTATGGTTTTCGTTTGCCATCAGCCCTTGATAATCGCCCCTTAATGTTTGATGAATTTATTAATAAAAATTGCAAATTTCTTTTTGTTTCAGCTACTCCAGCACAACTTGAATTAGAACTTAGTAAAAAAAATGTTTTTCACCAAATCATGCGTCCTACGGGTTTGCTTGACCCTGTTATTGAATTAAAAGATAGCGACAATCAAGTAGAAATTTTATACGATATAGCAAAAGAGGTTATAAGTAGAAATGAAAGGGTATTAGTCACTGTTTTAACCAAAAAACTAGCAGAAGAATTAAGTAGATATTATATAGAACTTGGCATTAAGGTAAAATATATGCATTCTGATATTGATGCTATTGAAAGAAATGAGATAATTAGGGGACTTAGGCTTGGTAATTTTGATATGTTAATAGGTATAAATTTATTAAGAGAGGGGCTTGATTTACCAGAAGTTAGCTTAATTGCTATAATGGATGCTGACAAAGAAGGCTTTTTAAGAAGTACTACAAGCCTTATACAAACTATGGGAAGGGCTGCTAGAAACATAAATGGCAAGGTTTTACTCTTTGCTAAAAAAATCACAAAGTCCATGCAAGAAGCAATCGATATAACAAATGAAAGAAGAAAATTACAACAAGCTTATAATAAAAAGCATAACATAACGCCAATCTCGGTTAAAAGGAATTTAGAAGATAGTTTAAAAAATGAAGTTGATAGTGCCGAACTTTACAGAAAGGGCAAAAAATTAGAAAAAATGCCAGCAAGTGAAAGGGCAAAATTAATCAAAGGACTTAGAAAACAAATGCTTGAAGCTGCAAAAATACTTGAATTTGAAAAGGCAGCAAGTATAAGGGATGAGATAAATAAGTTAAAAAATTTATAATATTTTTTATTGCAAATTTTATTTAACTCATCTTTTGAGATTAAATTTTAAGCTACTTTTACTACAATAACTTCCATTTGTATAGCAAAATTTTTATTATATTTATCATATAAATCTAAAAAATGCATTCCTAAATAAATAGCCGTTCTCTATATTGCCATCTAAAAAAGGGTGAAATTGAATACATGAAACATCAAATGTGTAATCTTATCTGTTAAGCTAGAATAATAATCATCATTTTTTACGTGTTCTAAAGCACTTTCTAAAAGTCCTATTTGTTTATTATGTCCACTTCAACCACCGATATCACTAATAACTTCATTGAGTTCAATATATCTCATTTGTCTTTTAATCTTTGAAACACAGCCCTAATTTCAGGATCTTTTAATTCTTCCTTCATTTTAGCCATAGTTTTTTTTAACAGCTTCTCTTTCTTCTAAATATTCTTTGCTATCTTTTTTAGTAGAATTTTGATTTTTACTTTGCATTTAAATTTCCTTGCTTTTAGCTTAAAAGCTTTCTTATCATCTCGCTAACTCTTTTTACATCAGCACTAGCTCCAAATAAAGCCTTTGCCTCTTTTAATGCCTTATTGTGTTCTTTCATAGAAAAAAAGCTAAATTCAACAAGCAATTTTTTTAATGCCTTTTCAAGCTCTTCATCGCTTAATTGTCTTGGTAGATAATTTTCAAAAAGTGCAATCTCCTTTGCATCCTTTTGTGCTAAATCTTGCTTTTGTGCTTGTTTATGTTCAGCCATTGCATCTTTTCGCTTTTTAATCTCACTTGTGATAATCTTATAAACTCGCTCATTATTAAGTTCTACTTGTTCGCCAACTTCTACTTGTTCAAAAACTGTATTTAATCTTTTTAAGGTATCGTGTTTAAAGCTATCTTTTTGTTTAATCGCTTCTTGCATATCACTTATAATTCGCTCTTTAACATCCATTGTTAATCCTTTCAACTCATAGAACAAGTTTTAATATCAAGCCCAAAACCTTTCAAAGCAATAAAATCTTTATCGCAATGTTTAGATAAAAGTTTAATCTCTTCTATATTAAAATATCTTAAAATTTGAGCACCTATGCCATAATTTTTAAAATGTGTCGCATTTGATTTTTCACCCTGCATAAAAATAATAATACCACCATTCTTCGATAAAAACTCTATTTGCTTTAAAAGATTAGAAAATTTATCAGATGTTAAAAGCTCAAAATCGCTACCACTAATGTGAAATTTCACATTTTCTTCCTTTTTGATTTCACCAAAGCAAAAAGCTATGTGAGTTATGCCATTATGGTCCTTAAAGCTAAATTTTTCTGCCCTAAAACCAGCAAGTATACTAGGAGTTTGTTCAACAAGCTTTATAAGACTTTCATTTTTTAAACGATATTCTATTATATCGCTAACTGCTATCATATTAAGATTATGTTTTTGACAAAAATTTTCTAAGTCAATTCTCCTTGCCATATCTCCATCATCTTTAACAATCTCACAAATTACACAAGCTTGTTTAAGTCCTGCTAAATTACATAAATCAACCCCGCCTTCTGTATGACCAGTTCGTTCTAAAACCCCTCCTTTTTTAGCTATTAAAGGATTAATATGCCCTGGTCTTACAAAATCACTTGAACTAGCATTTTCATCTGTAAAAATTTTAATGGTCATATCTCTTTCATAGGCACTAACGCCCGTTGTGGCATCTTTTGAATCAACCGTTATTGTAAAAGCTGTTTCGTGGTTTGAAGTATTTTTATTAACCATTAATGGCAAATCAAAGTGTTTTGCTAAATTTTCATGCAAGGCAACGCAAAGTACGCCTCTGGCCTCTTTTATAGTAAAATTTATCTTTTCTTTTGTACTATACTGAGCCGCAAAAATCAAATCCCCTTCGTTTTCTCTATCTTCTGCATCAACCATAACAAGCATTTTTCCATCTTGTAAATCTTTTATAGCTTGTTCTACGCTTACAAATTTCATTGTTTTATGCCTTCTTTATGCTTATAATTTATGGCAAATTATAGCTGATTTTGCTTGACAAATCAATTAATTTTAATTATAATTCCAACTTTATTACTGAGGTATAGCCAAGCGGTAAGGCAATAGGTTTTGGTCCTATGATCAGGGGTTCGAATCCCTTTACCTCATCCATTTTATTAACGCGAAGTAGAGCAGTGGTTAGCTCGTCGGGCTCATAACCCGAAGGTCGCAGGTTCAAATCCTGCCTTCGCAACCAATTTTTTAAATATTTCTTAATTTTATTTTCCAAATTTTAAAACAATACCAAATAACAAAAATGAAATTTTTATAAAAAGAAATCCCCTACTTTATAGGGGAGTAAGATTATTTTTAGATAGCTTTTAACAAATCGCCAAGTATGCCAGAATTTTCTTGGTCAATTTTACTAACACTTTCTACACTTGCATTTTGCGAAAAGCGATAAGCATAAGTGCTAGAATTTTGTGCATAAGTACTAGCAGTATTAAAAAAACCTTGTTGGGAACTTTGTGAACTTTCACTAAAATCCTGAGTTAAAGAACCTAAGGCTGTGCCATTAGATTCATCTTGTCCCATCTCTGCTATAGAAAGCATATCTAAAAATTCACTAGAAGCCGAGGCGTTAGGCACCTGGGTTTCAACATATTGATATTGCCCACTCAGCACGTCATATTCATACGACGTAACTGTCTTATAACCTACTTGCATAATTTCTCCTTTCAAAATATATGCAAGTTTGTATAAGCAAAAACTATGCCATTAATCTCCGTGAGTTGAGTAATGTTCATTGTCAAGGTCGTTATTTTTAATAAATTCTTCCTTGGCCTTTTTGCAGTTTTCATCACGCACTTTACGATAAGTATTGCGAGTTGCAATTTCTTTATCGCTTAATGGTCTATCTTCTAAAAATGAGATATGAAAGTAAGTATCATCAGGCTTAGAATGAGCATTATAAAAATCCATATAATCAAAATAGTCCTTGCCATTGTCAAATTCAACGGTTTCTTCTATGTATATAGTAGGACCAAAACCCTTATGATTTTGTGTGTAGTGCCCAAAGCCTGCACTATATTGAATTTTAAATTTAGCCATTATTTTCTCCTAAAAATTCTTGATAAGTTCCGCGAAAATCGCTTAAAACGCCATCTTGCAAATGCCAAATTCTATTTGCAAAGGCATTAACCAGCTCTCTATCATGACTGATACAAAGCACCACACCTGAGAAATTATATAAAGCCTCGCCTAAGGCTATAATGCTTTCTAAATCAAGATGATTATCAGGTTCATCCAAAAGTAAAAAATTTGGGCTTTCAAGCATGAGTTTTGAAAGCATTAAACGATGCTTTTCACCCCCACTTAAAGAACTTGCAAATTTTTCTTGTTCTAAGCCACTAAATAACATTCTACCTAAACATTTTCGAATTATGTCTATATCCTTGAATTTTTCACTCATTAACCAGTCGTGAAGTTTCAAATCTTCACAGATTAAATTACTAGTATCTTGTGGAAAATATCCAAGTTCTATGGTAGCCCCTAAATGCAAACTCCCACTATCTGCATTAAGCACACCTGCTATTATCTTAGCTAAGCTACTTTTTCCAACTCCATTTGGACCTATCAATGCAATTTTATCTTTTTTTTCTATCTTTAAATTTAAATTAGAAAATAAATTTTGCTTATAAGCCTTACTAATGCCCTTAAGTTCTAAAACCTCGTTTCCTATCTCTCTTTTAGGGCGAAAAACTATACTAGGGTCTCTTCTACTTGAAATTTTAATCTCTTCTATTTCAAGCTTTTCAAGTGCTTTAGCCCTGCTTGTTGCTTGTTTTGCCTTTGATGCATTTGCACTAAAACGGCGTATAAAATTTTCTAATTCTTCTCTTTCTTTTAAATTCTTATCCCTTTTTAACTCAGCTTGTTTTGCTAAAAGCGTTGATGCCATATACCAATCATCATAATTTCCAGCAAAATCCCTAATCTGCTTAAAATCCACATCCAAAATTCTAGTACAAATCTTATTTAAAAAATGCCTATCATGACTTATTACTACCATACTTCCTTCATGCCTTAAAAGTTCATTTTCAAGCCATGCTATGCTTTGTAAGTCAAGATTATTTGTAGGTTCATCCAAAAAAAGAACATCTGCGTTTAAAAATAAAACTTGTGCTAATAAAACCTTAAATTTATCAGCATTTTGCAAGGTGCTCATCAAGGCATTAAAGTCATTTAATTTTAAGGCACTTAAAATTTTTTCACAACGAAGCTCACAATCATAATTTGGGTCTTCTTCGGCACAAATAATTTCAAGTTCGCTTAATCTATCATTAATCTCATCTGTAAAATTTTCACTTTGATAAAGCCTTTCTTTTTCTTTTAAAGCATCAAAAAGCCTTTTATTAGCACATAACACTGCATCTTTAATGGTATATTTTTCAAAGGCAAATTGGTCCTGTCCTAAAACTGCAAATTTCACGCCCTCATCAAAAATAATCTCTCCACTGCTTGCTTCAAGTTCTTTGGCTAAAATTTTTAAAAAGGTACTTTTTCCAGCCCCGTTTGCTCCTATAAGTCCGTATCTTTGATTAGCATTTAATTTTAAATTTACATTTTCAAATAAAAGTTGATTAGCAAAACGCATAGTGAGATTTTTTACTTCTACCATAAAAATGTTCCTATTTAAATTTTTAACAAGATTATAACAAAAAAATTTTTATGAAAAGAAAATAAAATTTAACAAGGCAAGAAATTTTCTTGCCTTGCTTGAAAGTTTAGACAAGCAATAAACACAAATTTTAACTTACTGCAAAAGCTGTAAGACATTTTGTTGAACTGTATTTGCTTGTGCCATAGCATAAGTTCCTGATTGTGCTAGTATGCTATATTTTGAAAAGGTTGCACTCTCACTTGCAAAGTCAACGTCTCTAATGGTAGATTCAGCTGATTGAAGATTAACTTGTGTAACTGTTATGTTATTTATAGTTACTGTTAATTGATTTTGCACAGAACCTA
>NZ_VJNT01000028.1:0-8548 GCF_008633895.1 Campylobacter sp. LR264d | reverse complement strand
TTATAACGAATGAAAGCTTAGAAACTATACTTATTAATAAAGATTATGTAAATAATGGCGATTTAAGTTTAAGCTTGGCTGATTATTTAGCTAAAAATGATTTAAATACAATTTTAGGTGATTATCTTTTAAAGGCTGATTTAACGACCGAACTTGATGCCGCTTTAAATGATAAAGGCTTAATTACAAATGAGACTTTAAATAGTGTTGTTGAAAGTAGTGTTGAAAGTGCTATTGATAGTAAAAATTTATTAACTATAGATAATAGTATAAGTATAGCTTATAATCAAACACAGGCTTTAGTGAATGTTTTAAGCACATCTAACAGCTTTTATTTAAATATTTCAAATCAAGCCCCCGATACCTCTATAAGCCCTACAAATCAAGGCTTTATAAATGGTTTTGTATGGGTAGATAAGAGCACAAATAGCTATTATATATCACAAGGGGATAATTGGGAAATAATAGATATTTTAGAACCAAAGTATATAACAAGATTAGCCATTGAATGTAGGGCTGGGAATAGTCAGTATAATTATTGTGGTGGAATGGCAGCCTTTAAAATAGTTTTACAAAGTGGAGATGTTTTAAAATTTATAGGTTATAGTTATAAAACAGGTTTGGTTACTTTTTCTGATAGTTTAGGTCGTAACTTTAAAGCTAAGGTAACCTATACATATACAAAATATAATGTTGAATCTTCTACGACGCCAGATACTGGTCTAATTTATTTTTTTAATCCTACTTATATGCCAATTACTGATAAAAGGGGTGAATTTTATCATAAATGTGGAGATTATGATACGAGCTATTATTTATATTTAGATTTTAATAGCCAAAATGATCTTTTAAATATTAGTGAAATAGCTTATATAAGCTTTTATAATGTTTGTAATAATTACATAAGAAAAGGCGTTTTTGGCCTACAAGTTTATTTAGGAAATCAAACAATAACACCAAAAATAAATATAGCCCCGATTGCCTTTAGTAGTACTTATTCTTTACTTAAATTTGATTTTATTGATCAAACACTTACCGAAATGGCTTTAACATGAAAATAACACTACAAAGAAGATATATGGGCAAAACTTGTTGCCAGGGTAAGCTTAAAATAATGGATGATGAAAATAATATAATCTTTCATTGTTTAAGCTTAGAAGAAGATGAAGAAGGGCTTGAAAGTGGTAAGGATCTAAGAGTACCACCTGGGATATATAAGCTAAAAAGGCATGAAAAAAGCAAATTTGAAGCTGTATTAAGAAGTATAACAAATAATAGCGAAGATTGTATGATTAATATTTATAATGAAAATGTACCCTTTGAAAGACACATTTTAATTCATTGGGGAAATAATCACAAAGATACATTAGGCTGTATATTGCTAGGCTTTTCAAAGATAGATAATGAAACAATAGGACAAAGTCGCCCTGCTTGTAAAGAATTTTATAATCTTTTAAGAGATAAGGATTTAGAAAAAATAGAATTTGAAATAATAAACGAATTTTAAAAAGGAGTGTAAAATGTTTTCTTTAATTTATTTTTTGATTGTCTTTTTTATAGGCTTTATAGTTGGGGCTTATGTTTTTAGTAATGAAAAATTAAAAAATTACTGCCTAAATTTAGTTAATAAAATCAAAGAAAAATTTAAAAAAAATGAGGCTTAAAAAATATTGGTTTTATTTTAGATGGTTTTTAATAGGTAAAAATCATTGTATTATAGGTAAAAGGGCTAAAAAGTGTTTTAATATAGTGCATAAAATCTTATGGCTTTTAATAATTATAACCTCAAGCCTAGGAAGTGCTTTATTAACACAATTTTTAATTAAAATTTTAAAGGCTTTTTGATGAATATTGAAGCTTATATAGAACTTTTACCAATTGTGGTTGTTGGGCTTATTTGTGGATTATTTAAATTTATAAATGATGAAAAAAAAGTCGAAAAATGTGAATTTAAAAAAAATGATATGTATATTAATTTTTTAAAGGTTGTAAGTACTTCTAGCGTGCTTTGTATTATTATTTATATGATTTTAACAGCTATTGACCTTTCTTATTTAGCAAAGGTTGGAATAGCTTCAGCGTTTAGCTTTTTAGGTCTTGAAAGGGCTATAAATTTGGTTAGGGATATACTTAATTTTAAAAAGGAAAGGTATTGAAAAAAAATATTTATTTTTTATTGTTTTGTCTTTTTATATCAATAATTTTAAATATTAATAATTATTTAGATTATAGGGCCTTGAAAAAACTTTATAAAGAAACAAGGTTATTTAATGGAAATGAAATTATACAAAATGAGATAAAAATACAAAGAAAAAAAGATTCTTTACATTTTAATGAGGATTAAAATGAAAGTTGCTTTTTTATAAGGGGTAAAAATGCAAAAAATTTTATATATAGCTTTGGCGATTTTAGTTATAAATTGTAGTTTTTTGTATTTAAGGCTTAATAATATAAAAGAGCAGTTAGAAAATACAAAAAAAGATTTAAACACAGCTATAAATGCAAATGATGAATTAAATAAAAGCATTGAAATTTTAAAGCAAAGGCATGAACAAGAATTAAAGGTGCTTGAAAATTCTAAGATTGAAAAAGATAATATTAAAGAAAGGGTCAAAAATGTTAAAAAGCAAGTTTTTAAAAGTGGCGAAACTAATACCACTAAGCTTTTTAATACCTTGCTTGATGGCTTGTACGAACAAAACGCAAGTCATTGAAAATGTAAGGGTTGAAAGATTAAAAATACCAAGTGAGCTTTTAACCTTAAAACCTTTAAAAAAGCCTATTATTGAAAATGAAAGAGATATTATAAAGGCTTATTCACATTTGTTTCAAGCTTATAAGGAATGTGAGATTAATATACAAAAAATTAAAGAATTGCAAGAAAATTAAGTTTTATTAAGATATTAAATATTTTTTTTATTAATAATCATATTATCACATTTTAAAGGCCTTTTGTTTTTTATAATTATTCTTTTATATAATAGTTTTTCTTCGCCATTTAGTAAAATAACAGGATTTTTATTATTTTTATTATTTTTTTTAATATTAAAATCTTTACTAAAACTTTCATTAATTATTCCTAAAATTTCAAACTGACTCGGATTATAATCTTTAATAAAATTAATAGGTACCCCCATTAAGCCCTCATAATCAAGAGGTATATTATTAACACTATTAATATTAATACAATCTTTAAAATTATTATAAAATGGATAAAAACTCGGATTTTTATAATATAGGGCAGTTGTTTTTAAATCCTTAAAAACTCTATTTATTTTTATATTGCAATACCATGCACAAAAGTTTAAAGAAACTTCCTTGCCATTTGGTTGTAAAAACTTACCATTTTTTAAAAAACTTATAAAGACTTCATTTTTTATAAAATGAGGTATTATATTTTTATAACAAAAAGCATTCATATTGCCTATAATAAGAAAATCTTTTTTAAAATTTATAAGTAAATCAAAATACTCTTTAAAAAGGCTAAAAGGCGGATTACTTATAATTATATCACTTTGTTTTAATAATTGTACACATTCTTTGCTCCTAAAATCACCCGCTCTATAATCATAATCGCTTTTAATAATTTCTTTTGTGTTTTCTTTGCATTTTAATAGGCTTTCAATCATCAAGGCTTTATTATCACAATCTATATCGCTTTTTACTTTTACAATTTCAATTTTAAAACTATAGCTTTCAAAAAGCCCATATAAAGCATTATTACTTAATGAAGTAGCGATTAATTTTTTAATTTTTAATTTATTAAAATTTTGTATAAAATAGCTAAAAAAGTTACTCTTATAAGCATCATCACAATTACAATATATAATCTTATCTTTAAAAACATCTTTATATTTTTCTAGCTCTGCTTGTATATTTTCTAAGCTTGTGTAAAACTCATCATTAATATATTTTTTAGCATTTTGCAGGGCTTTATGAAAAGTGCTTTGAGTGCTCATTTATTTACCTTTAATATTTATTTAAGTTAGATTTGTTAAAATTTGTTTTCAGTTTTAGTATAAACATAGCTACATAAGCATTGATATTGCAAATCTAGCTTGCCGACTCTATTTTTAAGGTAAAACCTTAAGGAGTCGGATTTTCTAGGCTATCAAGTTCAATCGTATAAATTTTATTTTTACCTTGTATTTTTTCAAAAAGTGTTATTTTTGCCTTTGCGTTTTTGTTATTAATAATTAAATCTTTTGTGAATTTATATATTAGTAAAATGTTTTCTTTATTTTTTATATCCTTATGAGTTTGTATTAAAGTAGCATTTTCAAAAAGATTTTTTATTTTTTTTGCCACTTCAAAATGCTCTTTTTTACTAAATCCATTATTAAGGCTTTTTTGTATCTCTTTGCTACTTGATATTTTATTAACTTCTTTTTGTGTTATAATGCCTTTTAAATTAGTTTCTTTGTTAATAATTTGCATATTTATTAAAGGTATTAAATTTTCTTTTAAATCCTTTCTTAAATCCTTAATTAATCTATCTTCATTTTTAAAGCTTATAATTAAAGGTTTATTTGCTTGATTTTTGAGGCTATTTTGTGTTAAAGTATTTAAATGAGTTTCAAAAAAATAGTTTTCTTTAATAATATCATTTTTAGTAGTGTTGGCCTTTTTGCTAAGCTTATTTTTTTTTAAAAGCTTTTCAATCGCCCCTTTTGAGTTATGATAAAACTCAGCATAATTTTTGCCAAATTCTTTTAAGGGTTCGTTTAATTGATTATTTTTTAATTTTGTGTTATAATCTATCTTATCAAGGTTAGATAAAGGTCGTTTATCTGTAAAAAGGGCATCGCCGAACGTCTTGTCGCTTTTCCTTGTTGCTTCATAGCTTGTTATAATCCAATTATTTTTTCCTTTTCCTTTCCATCCATTAGATAAGCCTAGTTTGTAAATTTTACCTTCAAAATTAGCCCAAATTGTATTAGTATTATTATTTTTTACAATCTTACCATTTTTTATAATTTTTTCAATTAAATTTAAATCAAAATTGGGGTGTTTATCTAAAATGTGGGCTAATCCATAGCCTGTATATTTGTCTTTATCCAAAATCTCTCCCCATACTAAATCAATATCCCCTAAATCATCACGCCAAAAAGCCCCTACTACTTGTCCTTTTTTCTCTTTTAAAAGCTTTTCAATCGCCCCTTTTGAGTTATGATAAAACTCAGCATAATTTTTGCCAAATTCTTTTAGGGGTTCGTTTAATTGATTATTTTTTAATAAATTCTCATCAGTTTTATTTAATTTTTCTAATTTTTTATCTTTTTTTTTACGCCTTGTTTTTCTATGCTTTCTAAAATATCATCTTGGCTTTTATCTAATTTTTGCAAGAAGTTAGATAATACTTTTTTTGTTTCGTTTGTAAATTCTTTATTTGTTTCGATTTTTTTTGATATTATATTTTTAAATTCACTTATTGAGCTTGACTTTTCAAGGGCCTTATTTAAATGATACCTTATTGCTGCACCTTGTATTTTTTCATTTAATTTTGGCATTAAAGGTACGTACGGGGCGTTTCTTACTAAAAAAGCAAAAAGCCCCTTTGTTACTTGCATTTTTGCCGCACCACTTATTGTTGTAGCAATACTACTTCCTATTTTTTCAGTTGTAGCACTTTGTCTTAAAGCCTTTGCGATCAAGGCATCATTTTTAAATAAAGTATCAAAGCCCTGGGCCATTTTAATAAAATCTTTTGCATAATTGCTTGTAAAGGTATTTTCGCCTAAATTTTTAAGCTTTTTAAAAAATTCAGCACTATCAAAGACCTTTAAATCATTTTTTTCATAAAGACTTTGTTTAAAAAAGTGATTAAGTAAATTTAATTCTAGATCTGTTTTTTGAGAATTATTTAAATTTTTAGTTAATCTTTGATAATTGTTAACATCTACTTCGCCTTGGCCTTGTAAAAACTTTTCAAAGCTTTTCATGACATTATCATAACTTTTTTTAGTATTTCTTAGCCCTAAATCATCAACTATTTTTGTTATATCTTTCATATTTTTATAATCATTTAAGGCTGTTTCAAAAAGAGTTAAGGCATCCTTGTAAAGGCTTTTATTTTGCTTTAAAAGTTCGTTTGTAGCGTCGTTAATATCTTCTTTTATAAAATTAATAACCTTACTTTTAACAAAGTTTTGAAAGTTTTTATCGGCATTGTCCTTAATCATAGAATTAAGCTGTTTTCTAGCGTTATTTAATTGTGAAAAAGTGACCCCATCTTCATTATATACATTTTTTTCGACAAAATTTAAAAATCGCATACTATCTTCTGGTAATACGCCCATTTCATCAAGCTCTTTTCTAAAATTTTCATAAGAAAAATTACTTTTTTTAAGCACTTCTTCGCTTGCATTTTCACCCGCGTTAAATATTTCGCCCGTTTCTTTATCAATCCTTACCTTATAACCTTTATGATAAAGCTTTTCTAGCGTTTCATCAACTGCCTTATTATAACTTTGTTTTGTACCGCTTTCTAGGGTATCAAAAATTTTTTTAATATCAGTTTTTGCTAAATTTAGATTTTCTAAATTTTGACTGAGTTTTGAAGTCGTTTCATTAAGTATAGTTTTTAAGTTTTGATTAGCTATAGGACTTATATTTGCTGCTTCTGCTAAAAAAGCTATTAAAGAGCCATCCTCATCAGCCCTAACTCTTCTTATTAAATCCTTTTGAAATTCTTTTTGATTATTTAAAGTAAAAATTTCATAAGCATTTTTTGCTCCCTTTGTTATAAAACTATCCTCGCCAAATTTAGCCTCGATTTTTTTAAATTTACCTTCTTTACTTTGTGTATTTAATTCGCCTCCAAAACTTTCGCTAAATTCTTTTAAGGTCTGTGCTTGTTCTTCGCTCATATTTAAAGATTTATTTAAAAGCTTTTGTACTGCTTCTTTGTTGCCATTTAAACTTCTTCTTGCAAAGCCTAAAAAAGGACTATATTCACTTGCCTTTTGTGCCACCTTTGTTAAGGGCTTAAAGGCTTTAATTCCTGTTAAGGCAACGCCATCACCTACTAAGCTTAAAATACCTTCTTCGATTCCATTATCTAAGACCTCTTTAAAGGTATTTTCACGACCTATTAAAAGATTATTATATATAGTATCTGCCATTCCACCCGCAAAAGCTCCTACTGCACTTCCTACAACTGCTCCTGCTACCTTTCCAACTGCCCCGCCTTTTCCCTTGCTAGCACCTTTAACAGCCCCGAGCAAAGAGCCACTTAAAGAAAATTTATTAGCCTCTAAAATATTAAAGGCATTATCAAAAAAACCCTCATTAATTTTAAAGACGTTTTCGCCTTTAAAGGCATATATATTTCCGTCTTTATCAGTGCCTATATTATCAAAGCCTACCTCTAAAGCTAGATCATTTAAATCATTTAAATAATTATCATAAGCCTTTGTATCTATCTCGCCACTTATCAAGCTTTTAATAGCTGCTGAGGGGCTTTTATAATAGTGATTTTCATCAAGCCTAATTTTAATTTTTTGTAAGTTTTTAGTTATCTCTTGACTATCATCAAAAGCCTTAAACTCTTCAAAATTTGTCTTGTCACCTTCAAAAAATAAAGAATTTGCAAGGCTATTTAAAGGCCCTCTTTCTTGTGCTATTAATTCTTTTTCATTATCACTTAAATCCTTAAAATCCTTATTTTTAGCGTTTTGTAAAATTTTGATTTTTTCATATTGTAGTTTTCCTACCTCTTCATTATTTTCTCTATCATCAAAATTAAAAAAACTTCTTTCATTAATATATTTTTTTGTTAAATAATCCTTTGTAGCCTCTTCTAAGTCTTCATAAGCTACATTATTAAGGGCTGATTTTTGTGCACTTGCTTTTAAAAGACTTTGTTCTTTTTTATAATCACTTGTTTGTAAAAAATCAAAGCCACTTACTAATTCATTATAAGTATTTTTAAGGATATTTTTTTCACTTTTTTTAACTTTTGGTATATAAGAATTATTATTTATATTTTCTAACATTTCATTATAAGACTTATCTAAATCATTATTTTTATTTTTAGCTATGCTTAATTTTTCATTTGAAACATTTATAAAATTTTCGCCTTGCTTATAATCTTTTGTATTAATATTTATTTCGTTTTCATTTTGCTTAATCTTAGTTTCATTAAGCTTTAAAGGCTTTTCATTATCGATTAATAATTTAAAATTTTGATTATTTTTAATTGTTTCAAAAATAAAATCCTCTTCTTTAAAATCCTTGTTTTTTTCTTGTTTTTTTAAAGAATTTTCTATATCTTGCCATTTAATATTAGTATTATTTTGCTTTAAAAAATCTATAATCTCTTTTTTAGAGGCCCCGTCCTTTGTAGCCTTTTCAAAATCAAAGCTAAATTCTGCCATTACTTGTCCTTTAATAGAATTTGCAAGGCTTTCGCCTTGCAATAACAAAGAATTGAACAAATGCAAAAAAAATATAACAAAATTAAGGTTTTAAAAAAAGGGTTAAAAAATCTTATTTTAACCCTTTTTTATAATTATTTTTTTTATAAAATGTTTTAAAAAAAGGTTTA
>NZ_VJNT01000027.1:0-202 GCF_008633895.1 Campylobacter sp. LR264d | reverse complement strand
TAATGCCGCAAAAGCAAGGGTCACTATGCATGGTTCAAATCCTCAGTTAAATGCTTTAAAAGAACAATTAAATGGCTTATTAGACCTTTTAGTAAGTGCTGTGGGTAGCGATTTAAATGAGTTAAATAGGGTTTTTGACTCATTTATGAGACTAGATTTTTCTACAAAGATAGAAGATGCGAAGGGAAGAGTTGAAATTACC
>NZ_VJNT01000026.1:0-48346 GCF_008633895.1 Campylobacter sp. LR264d | reverse complement strand
TAGATATAGCAAAAACCATAGCTAATGCTTATAAAATTCTTTCACAAGTAGTAGGTTATAATATATTAAATTCAAAAGATAGTTTTAGCATTTATTATATTGCAAATTTTCCACAAGGATATGAGTTTAATCGCCAAAGTATGCAAGTAGGAAAAATTTATAATACAAGCACTGATTATCTTAATGAAGAATTGCATTTTAATTTTAAAAATAATACAAATACTTTAATCAATAACTTATTTTTTTGTTAGCAATGGTGATAAAATGAAAGGAAAAACTGCAATAGATATACTTAACAATAACAATGGTGGAAAGGAAAATGTAAATATTGGAGTATTTTTTAATCCTAATGGTCAAAAATATACAAATAGTGATGGAACTATAAGCAAGGGTGGGATTTTGGTTACCATTGTAAATGCAAATATTTACACAAGAGAGTGAAACTACTTCTTGGGGTACATTTCAAGACTTTGATAAAAGCATGAGTTTATCGAAATTAAATGCTATGCGTTCAATAAAATCTAATGAGATTGTTTATCTTTTTGGCGACCCTGATACACAAGAAAGAATAAAAGAAGATATGAAAAACTATAAAGACCCCTTTAATTTATTGTTTGAAGAATTAAATAAACTAATAAAAAACAATTAGAAAAATTAAAAGAAACCAAGCAAAAAAATATATATAAAAATTTAAAACTAGTCAAATTTGACTAGTTTTTGTAGTTTTTAATAGCCTTTTGCAAAATTTCAACAGCTACTTCTTTGTCTTTAAAATCTTGTACCTTAACCCATTTGTTAGGTTCTAAAATTTTATAGGTTTCAAAGAAATTTTTAATCCTATCAAGAGTAGCCTTTGGTAAATCAGAAAGGGCGTTTATCTCTTTAAATCTAGCATCGATTTTATCACCTGGTACTGCTAAAAGCTTTTCATCCATACCACTTTCATCCTCCATTATCAAAACGCCTATTAGTTTACAAGGTATAACAGCCCCTGCTTGTACAGGGTATTCATTTAAAACTAAAATATCCACAGGATCGCCATCATCTGCTAGGGTATTTGCTATAAAACCATAGTTTGCAGGGTAAAAAACTGCACTTGGTACTACCCTATCTACAACTATAGCCCCACTTTCTTTATCTAGTTCGTATTTAACGTTTGAACCATAAGGAATTTCGATTATAGCATTGATTTTATTTGGGATATCGCCAATGCTAATCTTACTCAAATTCATCTTTTTTTCTCCTTTGTAATATATTCGTTTTTTATTTTCTCAACTACACCTTCTGCAATGTCAGTAAAAAGCCCACTAGCATCGCCACCAAAGGCACCAGCTTTTAAAGACGCATTTATGTCAAAACTGCCCCTACTTTCATCTTGTTGATTAAATAATTCTATACTTGCACTAACACTAGCCTCGCCAGCTCCAAAACCTACCGTATATCTAAGAAAACGATTGCCCTCATCATAATGTAAAATTTTACATTGGACAACTAAATCATCTCCATAAATTTTTTCTTCTTGCAACGTCTTATTGATTGCTTCTTGAAGATTTTGTTCTTCTTCGCTGGTTCCACAAGTAGCGCTAGCATACTCAAATTCCTTATAACTTTCTTCATAATTTACATTGTAAATCGTATAAGGCGTACAACCACTAACTAAAAATCCACCCCCCCCCCATTAGCATACAAGCTAAAATAAAACTTTTTTTCATTAACACTCCTTTTTTAAAAGTTTTTAAATTTTTTGAATTTTTTCAATTAAAATTTTCATATCATTAACAATAGGCTCAATAGCCCTTTCCCCATCTATAATAAAATGAAGTTTTTTCTTTTGGTAAAATTCCAAAATTTCATTTAAAGGCTGTGTATAAACTCTCATTCTATTATAAAAGACCTCTTCATTATCATCAGCCCCTCTATTTCTGCCTAAAACCCTATCCTTAGCTACTTCTTCACTTACACGTACTTCTATAACACCCTTTAATTCAATCTCGTTTTGTTCGCCTAAGACCTTATCAAATTCAAGCATTTGTTCCACGCTTCTTGGATAGCCATCTATAATAACTACCTTTGTAGGTGCGTTTTTAAGGGCTGTGACAATAGTATTTACAACCACTTCTAAGGGTACTAAATCGCCCTTTGAAATGAAACTATCTATTTTTTGACCCAACTCGCTACCATTAGCAACTTCAGCCCTTAATAAATCGCCCGTTGAATAGTGTGTAACATTTGCATCATTTTTTGCGATTAAACTAGCATCGGTAGTTTTTCCACTACCTGGTGCACCTATGATTAAGAATAATTCTTTCATTTGTTCTCCCTTATTTTAATTCCTAATTCCCTTAATGCTTCATTATTAGCAACGCTTGGTGCCCCTGTCATTAAACATTGTGCCTTTTGAGTTTTTGGAAAGGCAATTACCTCTCGAATGCTACTAGCATTAGAAATAAGCATTATCAATCTATCAAGCCCTATAGCAATGCCCCCGTGTGGAGGTGCCCCAAAGCTTAAAGCATCAAGTAAAAAGCCGAATTTATTTTTTTGTTCATTTTCATCTATATTTAAAAGTTTAAAAACCCTTTGTTGAATTTCATTTTTATGAATTCTTATACTTCCTCCACCAAGTTCAACACCATTTAAAACAATATCATAGGCAATTGATTCTATATCTTCTATATTAGCATCTAAATTTTTTGGCATGGTAAAAGGGTGATGCATGGCTGAAAAGCTACCATCATCATTTTCTTCAAACATAGGAAAATCCACAATCCAAATGAAATTTAATTCTTTTTCGTTTATTAATTTTAATTCTTGTGCTAGAAAATTTCTAAATCTACCCATATAATCAAGCACAACTTTTTTAGCACCAGCCCCAAAAAATACGACATCGCCAATCTCTAACTCACATCTTTTAACAAGTTCGTTTAAATCATTTTCACTAAAAAATTTACACAAAGGCCCCTTTAAGCCATCTTCTTTAACCTGTATAAAGGCTAAGCCTTGTGCTCCAAATTTACGCACAAATTCTTCAAATTTTTGCATTTGTCTTTTTGAAAATATAGTATCGCCCTTTGGAACCCTTAAAGCTTTGATTCTATTTTTCTTACTATCACTAGCAATTTTAGAAAAAATTTCATTATTAGAACGGGCAAATATATCGCACACATCAATAAATTTTAAATCAAATCTTAAATCAGGCTTATCGCTACCATAATTTTCCATAGCATCCTTATAAAGCATTTGTTTAAAAGGGGTTTGAATTTCCTTTCCACAAGCAATAAAAATATCCTTTAAAAAAGTTTCTGCTACCTTTATAATGTCTTTTTGTTCGCAAAAACTCATTTCAACATCAATTTGAGTAAATTCAGGCTGCCTATCAGCCCTTAAATCCTCGTCTCTGAAACATTTTGCGATTTGAAAATACTTATCAAACCCTGCACACATTAAAAGCTGTTTGAAAAGCTGCGGACTTTGTGGTAGGGCAAAAAATTCGCCTTGGTGAACTCTAGAAGGCACTAAATAATCCCTTGCACCTTCTGGCGTAGCCTTAGTTAAAATAGGCGTTTCAATCTCTAAAAAGCCCATATTTGCTAAGGAATTTCTAGCTGCTATGCAAACTTTAGAGCGTAGAAAAAAATTGTCGTATAATTTTGGATTTCTAAGGTCTAAAAAACGATATTTTAAACGAAGTTCTTCATTTACATTTTCATCGCCTATTGCAAAGGGTGGTAAAGCACTTTCATTTTCAATAATTAACTCATCAACCACAACTTCAATCTCGCCTGTTTTAAGCTTAGAATTTACTAAGCCCTCACCCCTTGGTCTAATTTTACCACTTACAATAAGAACAAATTCACTTCTAACTAGCGAGGCTGCTTCGTGTGCCTTAATGCTATCCTTTGGGTCACAAACTAATTGTATAAGCCCACTTCTATCACGCAAATCGATAAAAATCACGCCTCCATGGTCTCTATAACTATTTACCCACCCACAAAGTTTAACCTCCTTGCCAACATCGTTAATATCTAATTGTGTATTATAATGTGTACGCAATGTTTTTCCTTAATTGTGTAAAATTTTTAAAATAATTTTGAGATTATAGTATTTTTATTCTTTTGCTTTGCTAAGTTTTGATATAATTTTTAAATGCAAAATGAATTAGATTACAAAAATATACAAAAAATCGGTCTTGTAAGTAGAATAGGTACGAATTTAGATAAAGAAATTTTGTATTTAAATGAAATTTTAAAGGAAAAAAAAGTACAACTCCTGCTTTTAAAAAATTCTTCTTCTTTGAATTTACCTAGCTTTGAGATAGATGAATTATTTAAACAAAGTGATTTTGTTATATCTCTTGGAGGTGATGGTACCTTAATATCCTTATCAAAAAAGGCCTTTGAATTTAATAAGGCGATTTTAGGTATAAATGCTGGAAAATTAGGCTTTTTAACGGATTTTAAAGTAGAAAAGGCAAGGGAATTTTTTGATGAGTTTTTTATGGGTAAATTTAGGATAGAAAAGCCATTTATGCTTGATATTAGCCTAGAAAATGAAAAAGAAAAAATTCTAAAATATGCCTTTAATGATGTCTTCTTTTTTAGAGAACAAAATGTATCTATGGCACATTTTGAACTTTATAGAAATAATAAAATTTTTAATGAATACAATGGTGATGGGTTAATTGTGGCAACACCAGCAGGTTCAACTGCATATAATCTTAGTGCAAATGGTCCTATTGTTTATACCCTAGCACAAGTTTTTATACTAACTCCTATTTGTTCTCATTCTTTAACGCAAAGACCTATTGTTTTGCCAAAGGGTTTTGATTTAGAGGTTAGGGCTAAAAATTGTTTAATTAACATTGATGGGCATGAAAATTTTAAGGCTGATGATTTTAGTAAAATAAAAGTAGGATTAAGCGAAAAAAGTGTTTCTTTAATACATCCAAAAAGTAGAGATTATTTTCAAATTTTAAAAGAAAAATTACACTGGGGACATTAATGATAACGCATATTTTTATGAGAGAAAATTTAAGCTTTAAAAAGGTAGATTTAAAATTTGATAATGGACTTGTGGTATTTAGTGGGCTAAGTGGGGCTGGTAAATCTATACTTTTTAAGGGAATTTTATCTGCCTTTGGGCTTTGTGAAAATGATGCTAAATTTGTAGAACTTCAATTAAATGATGAGTTAAATTTGCAAGATTATGGGATATATGGCGAGGGTGAAAATACCTTTAAAATGCTTAAGGAAAAAAGCACAAAATATTTTATAAACAATCAAAACATAGCAAAAAAAAGCCTAGTAAGCCTTAGTAAGAATTTTGTAAAATATCTAAGTTCTAAGGAAAATAACGAATTTTCAAAGGAAAAATTTCTTTTTTTGCTTGATTGTTTGCAAATGCAAAAAGAGCCTATTTTTAAGGACTTTAAAGAGGAATTTATAAGTGATTTTAAAGAACTTAGTAAGATTAAAGATGAGCTTAAAAAAATAGAAAATGAAGAAAGGCAAATTTTAGAATTAAAAGAACTAGCCCAATCTCAAATAGAAAGAATTTCAAGTATAAATCCAAAAATAGGAGAATATGAAGAACTTCTAAGCCTTAAAAAAAGGCTTTCAAAAAAGGATAAGATAGAAGAAGCTTGGGCAAGGGCTGGGCATATTTTTGATTATGAAAGGGCTGTAATTGACGCATTAAATTTATGCGAGATTGATAATACCTTTTTTAGTGATTGTTTAAATGAATTAAGAATAATTGCCCAAAATCAAAATTTTGAAGAATTTGAGATGATAAATATAGAATCTATACTTGATAGAATCGAAGATTTATCTTACCTTATAAGACGTTATGAAAGCATTGAAAACGCCCTTTTAGTTTTAGATGAAAAGAAAAAAGAATTACTTCATTATGAAAATTTAAGCTTTGAAAAGGATGAATTGCAAAAAAAGCTTGAAAAATTAAAAGATATTGTAAATAAAAAAGCAAAAATTCTAAGCGACAAAAGAAAGGCAAATTTGCCTATTTTACAAGGCTTATTAAATGATTATCTTAAAAATCTTTATATGAAAAATGTAGAATTATGCCTTTTTGATGAAGAACTTAGCAGTCTTGGCAAGGATAATATAAGCTTAAATATCGATAAAACCATGCTTAAAAATTTAAGTTCTGGCGAGTTAAATAGGCTTAGACTTGCCTTTATAGCTACTGAATGTAAGATTACAAGCTATGGAAGTGGGATTATATTTTTAGATGAAATTGATGCAAATTTAAGTGGAAAAGAGGCAATGAGCGTAGCAAATGTATTAAATGAACTAGCTAAGTTTTATCAAATTTTTGCTATTTCTCACTTACCTCAACTTTCTTCAAGGGCACAAAATCACTTTTTAGTAGAAAAGATTAATAATGAAAGCTTTGTTAGAAAATTAAACAAGGATGAAAGGGCGAACGAACTTGCTAGAATGGTAAGTGGTGAGTTAGTAAGCGAAGAGGCCCTAAGCTTTGCAAAAACTTTATTAAATGAGTAAGGTGTAAGATGAAATTTAACAACGACATAACTAAGTTAAGATTAGGACCTCTAAATTTAAACGAATAAAAATTATTATTTTTGATTTTTAATAAGATAAAAAAAGCAGTAGCGTAACTATCACAGAGGTTGAATTATTAAAGATTATTGATCAAAATTTATCTAAATTGAATGATTTACTAGCAAGTATAAATGTTAAATTTTCAAAGGATAGTTTTAAAAAAAATCATAAAAACACAAAAGGGCTATACCTTAAAAACCTTCAATCTTTTTGATAGTTTTGTAATATCTAATAAACTTAAAAACATAGAAATTAAAGCAAATGAAAATTTGTCAATTTTAATTAAGGATTTAAAGACAATCTTTACAAGTAAGCAGTTAAGGGAATTTTTAAGCCTTAAAGATACATACGCTAAAATACTTTATATGATTTTAAAAAATTGTAAAGATAGTGGGGTTTGCAATAGCTTTAAGATAAAATGGCAAGATTTTAAAGAAATTTTTGCCGTGCCACAAAATTACACTAAAAAAGAACTTAGCAAATTTGTTTTAAAACTAGCCATTGACGAGCTTTCAAGCCCTAGACATATATTTAATCAAAACATAATTTTTAGAAATTTAAGCTTTGAAAAGGTCATTATTGTAAGAAAAATTGTAGGCATTAAATTCTTATGGACGCCTACTCATAATTAAATTCTTTTAATGCCCTTTCATAATCTTGCTTAGTATCAATGCCTATGCTTGTAGTTGAAATTTCAAGCATTTTTATCTTTTTACCATTTTCAATAGCCCTTAATTGTTCTAATTTTTCAGCCTTTTCAAGCAAAGACATAGGAAAAGCACAAAATTCTTTCAAAGCCTTAACACTATATGCATAAATTCCTAAATGCCCCTTAAAACTTTCGCTATAATTATCTCTTTCAAAGGGAATTTTTGCCCTTGAAAAATAAAGTCCAAAGCCAAATTTATCGCATACTACCTTTACTAAATTGCTATCTTGTGCAGCATCTTTATCGATTTTTTTAAAGCAACTTGCCATAAAGGCATCCTTATTTAAGCAAGAATGGGCAAATTCCTTAAATTTTCTTAAATTTTCTTCTTCTATAAAGGGTTCATCAGCTTGTACATTTATGATAATTTCATTTTCATTTAAGCCTAATTTTTGACAAACCTCATTAATTCTATCTGTACCACTTTCATGGTCCTTTCTTGTCAAAACTGCCTTAAAACCATAATCCTTAGCTATATTTAAAATCTTTTCATCATCCACGCCTATACAAACATCATCAACCCTTAAGGCTTTTTTTGCAGTGGCTATAAACATAGGGTATTGCCCTATTTTACATAAAATTTTTTCATTAAAGCGAGTTGATTTCAATCTAGCAGGTATAATAATCATTGCTTAATCCACCTTTTTATCTCATTTTCTAAATTTTCAATCTCATAAACTTCGTATTTTTTATTTTCCAATTCAAAAAGTTTTAAAATTTCATCCTTAACCTTGACATTAAATTTCTTTGCAAGTTCCATTAAGTCAGCTCTCTCATCCACGCTTTCTCTATCAAATAAAGCCTTTATCATACTTGGGGTAAATTTAGTCCATTCAGCAGTAGAAGTAATGATACTTGCCTCATTTTTATCCAAAAGCTTAAAACAAGTAGCAGTATGAGGGTCAATTAAAGAAAAATTTGAATTTATCACTTCCATACATTCTAAATCAGTGCTAAAATCAGCCTTAAATTCATTTTGCAAATTTTTTAATTCATCATTAGTTAAGCTAAAATGCCTTTCATTTTTTAAGCTAAGCATTAATTCATTAGTTCGTTTATCACCAAATTTATCAAACAAAAGTCTTTCTATATTTGAAGAAATTAATATATCCATAGCCGGTGAAATGGTCTTTTTCAAGCTTTTTCCCCTTAAATCATAAACGCCCTTATTGAAAAGCTCACTTAGGATATTATTCGCATTTGAAGCAATTTTTATAAGAGAAATTGGTGCACCCATTTTTTTAGCATAATACGCCCCAAGGGCGTTTCCAAAATTTCCACTAGGTATTATAATTTCAACATTTTCGCCAGTTTTTTCATTAACCTTTAAAGCAGCATAATAATGATAAATTATTTGAAATAATATACGACCAAAATTTATAGAATTTGCCGCACAAAGTTCATAACCTAAATCAGTTAAATAAGACTTAAAATCATCCTTTGCAAGAAAATTTTTTAAAATTCTTTGTGCGTCATCAAAATCACCATTGATAGCATAAACCTTTAAATTTACCTTATCCAAAGCCCTCATTTGCAATGCTTGAACCTTGCTTGTAGCATCATTTGGATACATACAAACTACCTTAATATTTTTTGAATTTTCAAAGCTTTTCAAAGTAGCAGGTCCTGTATCTCCACTTGTAGCACAGATTATTAATATCTTTTTATCCTTACTAAATTCATTTAAAAGAATGCCAAAGGGCACCAAGGCCATATCCTTAAAGGCACGAGTTGGCCCATGATAAAGCTCATTTATAAAGCATTTTTCATCAATTTGACTTAAATTTATAGGACAAGTACTATCATCAAAACACTCATAAGCCTTTAAAGCCTTTTTAAATAACTCATCATGCCCAAAATCAAAGCTTTGTATTAACTTAAAGGCAAAGTCAGCATAACTTAAATTTGCATAATCTTCACCCTTAAATTTTGGCAAACTTAAAGGCGTGTATAAGCCTCCGCTTTTAGCATTTGGGTTAATTAAAGCTTCCTTAAAACTTACTTGATTTTGCGAATTTCTACTTTCAACTAGCAACATTAAAACTCCTTATATAATTTTGTAATTTTTCCTTAAAATTCTCGCTTAAAATAATGCTTAATTCTATTATTTGACACTTAAATCCAAAATCCTTAACCTTAACAAAGTCCTTAAAGGTAAGCATTAGGGTATCGCAATTGTGCTTTTTAAGTAATATTTCTAACTCATCTTTTTTAAAGCTATAATGGTCATCAAAAAAATAACAAGCCCTAGCCTTACTGAAATGTTCGTTCAAACGAAAGGGCTTAGCAATGGCGGTTACTAAAATGGCCTTTGTGTTTTCCTTTGTGCTTGAATAACGATAAAAATCCTGACCTTCTTTTGCGATAAAATCAGCCCTCTTAGCAAAACTTAAAGGAAGTCTATAAGCCCCACTTGGCAATACAAAGTTAAAATAAGGCTTTACTTCGCTTTCTAACAAAATATCAAATTTTTTAATATGAAATTTAGAAAAGGCATCATCAAGCAAGATTAAATTTGCCCCCATTTCAATGGCCTTTTGTATGCCTTTAATTCTATCTTCACTTACTATTACACCTAAAATACTTTCTTCAAAGGCATACTCCATGGCCTCGTCGCCACTTTTTTCAACATTACAAAGTATTTTTTCAAATTTAACCACAACCAAACCCTTACTTTTTCTTTTATAACCTCTTAAAATTACAAAAATTTTTCTTTCCTTAAATTCCCTTGCAATTGCTTTACAAAGTGGCGTTTTGCCATTACCTCCAAAGCTTAAATTCCCAACGCTAATAATGGGTACAAAAAAACTTATTTTTTTTCTAAATTTAGTATTTAAAATAGCAATAATAGCATAAATCGCACTTAAAGGAAGACACAAAAAGGCTATAAATTTTTGAAAAAAATTTGGGTTAAAAAAATAGCTATCAAGCCAGGTCATAATTAAATCTTTGCAATAAGTGGAGTTTTAAGCTTAAAAGCATTTGCTTTTATCCTTGAATTTAGCATATTTAAAAGCCTTTTATCTATATTTTTTAAGCCCTTTTTATTCTTGCTAAGTAAGATTTTTAAGCCCTTATCAATGCTAGCATAAGAAAAGCCTAAATCATCTTCATCACTTTGTCCATCCCATAAATCAGCACTTGGGGCTTTTTCTATAAATTCATTTGGCAACTTTAAAAATCTAGCAAAATCATAAATTTCACTCTTAAAAAGTTTTCCTATAGGATTAAAAGCACAAGCTAAATCCCCATAAATCGTGCCATACCCTAGCATTAACTCGCTTTTATTTGAGGTACCTATAACTAAATAATTTTTCAAAGCAGAATAATCATAAAGCAAGGACATTCTAATCCTAGCAGCATAATTTCCTATGCGAATTTTATTTAAATCTTGACTTTCTTTGATAAAAGAATCTAAAATTCCTTGAATTTCAATGATTTTATAATCTACCTTTAAGCTTTCACAAAGATTAATCGCATCTTTTAAATTTGCTTGATTTGAACTTTTTGTTGGCATAATCAAGGCTAGTATATTTTCATTTAACGCCCTTTTGCAAAGTGTTAAAACAAGGGCTGAGTCAATTCCTCCACTAAGTCCTAAAATAACGCCCTTAGCACCAGCTTTTTTTACCCTTTTTTGTATGAAAAAAACTAGTTTTTTGTTTATTTTTTTATAGTCCATATCCAAGCCTTAATAAAAAAATTATATAATTATAATGATTTTTCTTTAAGGAAAGGCAATGCAAATTTTAAAAATGCCTTGTGGGGCTTATGCTACAAATTGTTATATTATAAAAAATGAAAACGGCGATATAGTAATTGATGCTGGGGTAAATGCCTTTGATTTTATAAGTAAAAATTCTTCAGATGTCAAGGCTATTTTAAACACTCACGGGCATTTTGACCATGTTTGGGACAATAATATAGTTAAAAAACATTTTAAAGCAGATATTTTTATACATAAAGATGATGAATTTATGCTAAATGACCCCTTTAATCAAGGCTTTGAAAAGAGTAAGGCTGATTTTTTAATAAGTGATGAAAATGAATTTATGATAAATAATTTAAAATTTAAATTTCACCATTTTCCAGGGCATACGCCAGGTTGTTGTATGATAGAACTTGTCGGAGAAAATTTAATGTTTAGCGGGGATTTTTTATTTTTAAAAAGCATAGGTAGGTGGGATTTTCCTTACTCAGATGCTACTTTAATGAAACAAAGCTTAAAAAGAGTGATGACTTATAAGGGTGATTTTCGCCTTTTACCAGGACATGGCGATGAGACAAGTTTAAGGGCGGAACAAAGGCACTTGAATGCTTGGCTTAGTTATTTTTAGGCTTAAAAATGAGTATTAATGAAATAATCTTATATTTTTTAATCTTTATAATCTGCTTTTCCTTACTTGGCTTTTTTTTCTCAAGAAAGCCAAAGGAAAAACCTACTTTTTATAATAGAATTTGTCCTTGTAGAAAAATGGCAGATGATGGCAGTTTAAGCAAAATTTGCATATATATAGGGGCGGCTACTTTTTTGTATAGTACAACTTATATAAGCTTAGCTAAATTCATAAACCCCTATATAAATTTAATCTTTTTACTATCTTTTATTTGCGTTTTTATAGGCTGGAAATTAAAGCTTAGCTAGATATTGCCTTATTTCTTCATTATATAAATAAACGCCTAAAACATTTTCAAATCTTGTACTATTTCCAGTAAATAGCTTAACTAGCATATCTCCCTTAGTTGATAATTTTTCAGCACCTAAAACCCAGCCATTCTTACTTCATCCCTATCAGTTACCTTTAAACCAATTCTACCTTGTATATTGCTTAATAAGTCTGAGTCAAATAATTTTTTGCTTAATTTTTGATTACAAAAAATAAAATGAATCGACACGCTCCTACAAAGCTTAACCAAATTTATTATCCTTTCTAATAGGACCTTATTACTAGTGAATAACTAGCCTCGTCTATAAATATTACAATAGGTTCAAAGCCTTTATTTTCCTTTTTATCATCACTCCTTAAAACGCGAAGTGCTTCAACTTCATCCACATGTTTAAGCATATCATTTGCCTCGTGGTAAATTTTTATATTTTGTTTAAATATATCAAAATCCCCATCATTCTTACAATCATAAACATAAAGTTTAGCCATGCTTGTTTTAAGTAAATATAAAACCATGGTCTTTAAAAGAACAGATTTTCCACTTCCACTTGTACCAATTACAAAGAGGTGAGTACCATTTATATCCAAATATATAGACTTTTTATCTGTATTAAAGCCTGTAAAAAGTGCTAAATCATAATTATTTGGATGATTATTTATGGCCAGTTCAAAGTCACTTTGCCCTAATTTTGTCCAATCTTCTTCTTTTTTGGAAATTTGTATTTGATAAGAACATTGCAAACTTAAATTATTTAAGGCAAAATAAAGTGCATTACTAATCCCTATAGCCTTAGCTAATTCTTCAAATCTATTTTAAAAATCCTTTAATTAGTAGAATCTAAAACCTTAAAGTCCTAGTAGGGCTTGGATAACCCTTGCCTATTAGATTAAACCAAAATTCATCTTGTAACTTAGGACTTACTTATATAACCTTAAAGGGAATTTTATGCTTTTTTGCGTGTGAATTATAGCTTTTATTATTTTTAATAAAAAATCATTTATATTTGGGGCTTCAACTAGGGTATTTGAAACTATTGCATAGCTTTGCCTTTGTTCATTTTTAGGCAAATTTGCAAGCATTTCATAAAACAATTGCAAAGCACGGCTTGAATCATTACCACCACTTATAACAAAGGTCTTTTGCTTATATTTTGTGTATTTAGTATATATCTTGTATGGTTTGTTGTATATTTTCATTTAGGTTATTGTTTAACTCAACTATAGGTAAATTAGAAGATAAACAATCATAAATACTAGCATAATAAAAATTTAAATGTTCTAATCCTCTCCCCCATTTGCATTAAAGAATCAGCCATGTTTTTAGCTTTTTTCGCACTAGAACAAAGCAATACTAAGTCTTTTTTATTTTTAATCTTACTTATAAAATCAAAAATTTTTTCCTTGCTTTGAAAATGATAAGAATCTTTTAAGTGTGAATTATTGTAACTTTGAATTCCTCTTATATCTATAAAATAAAATTTATCATAATTTTGCTTAATTTCTGAAAGATTAGTCACGCTTACCAAAAGAAACTCCCTTAAACTACCACAGAAAAGCTTTCAACAAGCCTTTGTACTAATAAATGCCAACCATCAACCAAAACAAAGATTAAAAGCTTAAATGGTAAAGAAATCATACTAGGTGGTAACATCATCATACCCATAGCCATCAAAACAGAGGCCACTACCATATCAATAACCAAAAAAGGCAAATATATCAAAAAGCTTATTTCAAAGGCAGTTTTTAATTCTGAAACCATAAAGGCTGGAACTAGCACAGTTAAGGGTACATCATCAACACTTTGAGGATTTGGTAAATCACGAATTCTATAAAAAAGAGCTATATCTTTATCCCTTGTATTTCTTAGCATAAAATTTTTAAAGGGCTTAGAACCAAGTTCAAAGGCTTGTTCGTAGCCTATTTCTTCGGCTAAATAAGGCTTAACCCCATCATTATAAGCCTTGGTTGCAACAGGTTCCATTATAAAAAAGGTTAAAATAAGTGCTAGTGAGGTTAAAACCGTACCTGGAGGCATACTTTGCGTTCCCATTGCCTGTCTTAAAAATGAAAAAACCACAAGCAAACGCAAGAAAGAAGTCATCATAAAAACGATACTAGGGGCAAGGGCAAGTATAGTTAAAACTATGATTATATTAAGCGTTGTTACTAGTTGATTTGGCGTATCGGGTGCACTTAGGCTTAAATTAACAGTAGGAATAGTAACTTCCGGTGCAGCACATAAGACACTGATACTTGCAAAAAATACAAATAAAAAACGCAAAATCATAACCTTGAAATTTTTTAAAAAGCTATTTTAATATTTATCTACTGAAATTTAACTTTATTTTATTTAAAAAAATAATCATAACCCACCTTTAAAAGAGTGGCAAAAACTACTATTAAAAAAAGTGTTCTAATAAAATTTCCATTTGTTTTTAAAACTAGCTTTGAACCCAAAAATGCCCCTATAATCTGCCCCAATCCCATTAAAATTCCAACTATCCAAAGGACCTTATAAGCATATAAAAAAAAGGCAAGTGAAACTACATTGCTAGTAAAATTTAAGCTTTTTGTATTAATGCTTGCATTTTTCATATCAAGCCCTAGAAAAATAACACAGGCAAATATCCAAAACGACCCTGTCCCAGGTCCTAAAAAGCCATCATAAAAGCCTAAAAGCAAACCTGCTATTAAGTGAAAAATTTTTATATTTTTTACCTTCATTTCGCCCTTATGTTTTCCTAAATTTGGCTTTAAGGCAGTGTATAAAAAGGTAAGTGCTAAAAAAACTAGGATTATTAATTTTAAGTATTTATCATTTATGAGTAAAACACAAAAGACCCCTAAAAATGCCCCAAGTGCTGTAAAAAAAACAGCCCAACCTAAAAAGGCTAAATTCATAGACTTATAATAAGTAAGAGTTGCAGTAAATGAACCAAAAACGCTTTGAAGTTTATTTGTAGCTAGAGATAGATGTGCAGGAATTCCACAAGCTATTAAAGCAGGCAAGGTTATAAGCCCTCCACCTCCTACTATTGAGTCTATAAAACCCGCAAAAAGTGCTATAAAAAATAAAATAAAATAATAAATAAGTGCTAAATTTTCAAAATCTTCCAAACAAAATAACCTATAAGATTACAAGACATTTTATTTTTTCTTGTAATCCTTTACTATTTTATTGATTTTCTTACTAGCCTTATTATAATCTCCATCTTTTAACTCTTCAAGAGCCTTTACAGCAAAATCAAAATCATCAGAAGAGATATCTTCTTGACTAGCTTCTTCGTGTATATCCTTTACTAATTTATCAATCTTCTTGCTAGCCTTATTATAATCTCCATCTTTTAACTCTTCAAGGGCATTTATAGCAGTAGAAAAATCTTGCATATCATCTAAAAAGGCGGTTACCGCCTCTCTAATAATAACAGATTTTGGTTTTCCAAGCTTTTTACTTACTTTATCAAGTTTATTTTTAAGTTCTTCTGGCAACCTTAAAGAATACATCTTTGTTTCTTTTCTCATCACTACTTCCTTTATTTTAGTATTTAAGCTTGTTTTTTATAAAATCTAATTGATGCCCCACAAGTTTTACAAGTAAAAACTTTACCCTGTATATCTATCTTTTTATGAATTCCGTATGGTACGTCGTGAATCTTACCAGCACAATCGCAAGTATATAGATAAAACTCAGCCACAGTATCTTCCTCGCTTGTTTCAAAGCTTACCTCGCCACCATCATCAGTAGCTAAGGCCTCGCGTCTCCATTTTGCAACCTTCATATCTTCGTATAAAATATGCTCTAAAAGCCATTTTTTAGCTATAACATAAAGCTTTTCTTTTAAATCATTTGTTGATTTTATATCTTTTATAAGATTTATCATCATTTGTATAATTTCTTTATGAATTTTGCGATGTTCTTCAAGACCAGGAAAATCTATAAGTTGCATATATTTTTCCTCATCGCTAAAATGGTCCTTCATGTAATTAAAAAATTCAGCCAAAAGCTCCTTAACCTCAACCTTACTTACAGCTCTATCTGAAATACTTTCAACCTTAGCAGCTAACTCAAAAAGCTTTTTGTGTTGTTCATCCACCTTAGCATTATGAACGCTAAAGCTATTGTCCCATCTTGGTAACATTGTATGTTCCTTAATACAAGATTTAAAATAACCATTATAGCATAAAATCAAAATTTTAAAGAAAGATTTTTAAAATAAAAGCCTTTTATTAACTAAAAATTTATACTTTGTTAGAAAATTTAAGCCAAAAAATTAACGGCTTAAATTTAAAGTAGAAAGAAGTCATAAAAGGCATTATTAAAGATTTTAATTTTTAAAAAATTAATTAAATTTTAATAATGCAAATTTGTAACACCTTATAAATTTTCAAGTCTATTTTTAAATTCCTTAATCCTATCTATTATCTTAGGGCTTAAACGAAGTAAAATTCTAGTATCTTCATTATAAAAAATTTGTTTATTTTTTACTGCATTTACATTTTTTAATAAGGAATTTTTTTCTATTAACTCATTTATATTATCACTTGCAATGCCTAAAATAAGCATATCAGGATTGGTTTTTAAGATAAGTTCGTTTGAAATAATAGGTCTTTTTATATCACTTTTTGGGGTTAAATTTTTTATCCCTAAAAGCCTTAAAATATCAGCCATTAAAGAATTATCAGAAAAGGCCATTAAAGGATTGCTTGAAAAAAGATAGATTGCACTTTTATTTATAGGATTTTTAGAAAGTTCTTCTAAATTATTTTTAAAATTTTGCATTAAAATTTGCCCTTCTTTTTCCTTACCTACTATACTCGCTAAGGTTTTAATATTATCGTTAATATCATCTAAATTATCAGCCTTTAAATACAAACTTTTAATGCCATAGTTTTTAAGACTTTCTTCTAAATTTAAAGAATACGAACTTAAAATCACTAAACTTGGTTTTAAACTTACAATTTTTTCTATTGAAGGGTGTGAAAAAGAACCCACGCTTTGAATTTCTTTTGTCTTATCTTCTGGATAAATTTTTGAGTGCTGTAAATGTGCCATACCTACAATTTTATCGCCACTTTCTAGCATAAAAAGGGTTTCAATACTTGCCGGATCAAGCACAATTAATCTTTGATTTGCAAAAATAGTGCTTAAAAATATACACAATAATAAAATTTTTTTCATTTTTTCTCCTTTGTTAAAATTATATATGGTTTGTCGTTGTGATAGCTTATATCACAATTTAAATCATAAATTTCTTTTAAAATTTCTTTTTTAAAAAGTTCTTTTACCTCTCCACTATAAGCAATCTTGCCATCTTTTAAAAAAATGATTTTATTGCAAAATAAAGAGGCTAAATTTAAATCATGCAAGATAGCTATAACGCTTATATTATTGGTATTAATCATATCTTCACATAAGTTTAAAAGCTCTATAGCATAATTTAAATCAAGGGCTGAAGTTGGTTCGTCTAAAAACAAAATTTTAGGCTTTTTAAGAAGTGCACGGCCTAGCATTACCCTTTGAAATTCACCACCACTTAAAGATAATACATTTCTATCTAAAAAGCTTTCAAGCTTTAAAATTTTAGCCATTTGCTTGGCTTCATCTATGTCTTGCTTAGAATAATCTAAAAAACTATGTTTTAAGCTTACAAATTTACCCATTAATAAAACATCAATCACCTTTAAAGCTGTGTGAAGTTGAGAATGTTGTGGCATAAAGCCTGAAATTTTAGCAAATTCTTTTAATTCATAATCCTTTAATTTTTTACCTAAAACGACAATCTCACCTTTTTTATAATCAAGATTTTTTAACATATTTTTTAAAAGTGTGCTTTTACCTGAGCCATTTGGTCCTAAAATTCCTAAAAAATCACCCCTTTCAAGCCTTAAATTTATATCTTTTAAAAATTCCTTATTATGATAAGAAAAACTTAAATTTTTAATCTCAAGCATTATAAAAATCTCCTAGCACTTAGGGCTAAATATAAAAAAATCGGTGCTCCAAATAAAGAGGTTAAAATTCCAATAGGAAGTTGAATAGGTGCTAAAATGGTTCTTGCAATGCTATCACAAATCAATAAAAAAAGCCCTCCTAAAAGCGTACAAAATGGAATTACTAAAGCGTTATTATAATTTTTTAACATTAATCTAACTGCGTGAGGTATAATTAAGCCTACAAAGGCTATAAGCCCACTAAATGCTACTGCAAAAGAAACGGCTAAGGATGATATTATTAATAAATTTATTTTAAGTTTTCTAGCATTTACGCCTAGATTACAGGCTTCTTCATCCCCACATAAAATAATATTTAACTCATTTTTAAAGGCATAAAAATACAATAAACAAAGAATTAGTGGCCCTATCAAAAAGCTTACCCTTAACCAACTTGCACTGCCTAAATTTCCCATTAACCAAGCTACAATTTTAAACGAATCTTCTCCTATATAATAGGTAAAAAAAGAAGTAAACGCCCCTAAAAATGAAGAGGTCGCTATGCCTATGATTAATAAGGTAGCTAAACTTGCCCGACTTGAAATTTTAAATACAAATAAAGAAAATAAGGCTGCACAAACAAAGCCTAAAATCCCATAATAAAAATCTCCTAAATTTAACAAATAAGCCAAAACTGCCCCAAGGGTAGCAGCTGCTGCAATGCCTATTATATAGGGGTCAGCTATGGGATTTGAAAAAACACTTTGTGTAATTGCCCCACTACTTGCTAATAACATGCCTATTAAAATAGCCATTATAATGCGAGGGAGTCTTCCTTGCAAAATGATAGTTCTTAATAACTCATCATCGCCAAATAAGTATTTAAATAAATTAACCGGGCTTAAATTCTCATCACCCAAACAAAGGGCAATAAGAATACAAATAATATAGGCTATAAATATAGCAAATAGTACAAAATAATAAGGTTTAAAAATCATATTTTAACTCTAAATAATAGTTTCTTCCCTGTCCTGGTGTGTAATTGTCACTTACTGCATTTTGATATGTGTAATATTCTTCATCAAATAAATTTCTAATACCTGCCATTACTAATAAATTTTTATAGCGATATTGTGCCCCAATGTCTGTTATAAATCTTTCTTTTATCCAGTTACTATAAGTTATTTTGCCGGTATCAGCATCAGTGTTTCCTCCATCCTTTGCCCTTGAAAGATAGCTTAAATCAATAAAGGCGTTAACAAATTTATTAAAGCTATATTCAGCACTCGCACTCGCCTTAATAGTAGAAACATAAGGAATTCTTAATCCATCATTAATGCCCTTTGAAATTTCAGCATCAATATAGCTTAATCCTTCTTTAAAATACAAGCTATCATTTAATAAGCTTTGAGACATGTGAAGTTCGACCCCATATCTTCTTGTTTCATCTATATTATAATATTTCCAATAAGCCCCGCCTGTATTGTGTGGGTCTCCTATATATGAAATTTCATCCTTACTTTGCGTATAAAAAAGAGTTACATTCCAAGCATGAAAATCCCACCAAAAGTCCTTAACGCCTATCTCAAAGGTATTAAATGTTTCACTATCTAAATCACTACTACAATAAGCAGCCCCTCCACACAAATCAGTACTAGCCCCTGTTGAAGTACCCCTTGTGATAAATTGGGCCGGTGTTGGTGAAACATAACCTCTTTCATATTTTAAATAAATTGAACCTGTATCTGAGTACTTAAAGCTAGGGGTTATTTCGATAGCAAAATTACTTGTGTCTTTATCTTCCATAGAATAAGGGGTAGTAGTATCTACACTAGGTATAATAGGTATAACATAAGTCATTTGATTCCTATAAGACCTATCTGTTTTATAAGTAGCATATTCATATCTAGCCCCACCTGATAGGCTAAATATATCATTAAATTCATGCAAATCAAGCAAAAAGATAGAATGGGTTAATTTATCCATATCCATATTAGTAGTCATATTATGTTCAAATATAGCAATAGCATAATTTTGCCTTGAAAATCTTTTTGCATTATGGCTTAAAAATTCATATCCAAATACTAAATAAGAATTATCTAAATAATCATATTTTGTTTTTAAATTTACACCTGTTAGCATATCTTCAAAGCTACTTCCATCCTGATTAAGTCCATCTAGTGTTCCTGCATATGGGCTATTGTTTTTAAGATATTTTATGGTTTGATTTTGCCAAAACGCCCCTAGATCAAATTGCCACTCATCGCTTAAAATATAGTTAAAGTCTAAGCTAAGTTCAGGTCTATTCGTTTTAGCGATTACATTATCACTTCCAGCCTGAGTTGGATCAGCTTCAATTTGAGCCTTTGTCAAATAACCCGTGCTTGTGTTTTTGCTTTCAAAATAATTATAAGCAATTATCAAGGATGCTACCTCGCTAAAATCTACATAAGATTTAGTATTGACATAAAAGCCCTTTTCATTATATCCATCTTGATAGCCATCCTTGTTAAAACCATTTATATCAAAAGAAAAGCTAAAATTATCATTAAATTTCTTAGCCCCATTTGCATTTAAAAAACCACCTGCTCCACTATCTTCAAAGATATTGCCTCTAACTCCAAGTCCAAAACTATCTTCTTTTTTCTTTTTAGTTATCACATTGATAACCCCACCTCTTGTGCCATTTCCATATAAAACACTACCTCCTCCAGGTATGATTTCAATACGTTCAACATCATCTATATTAATGGAATTTAAAGGCGTAACCCCGTGAGAATTATCAAGTACATTTACACTTCTTCCATCAACCATAAGTTTAACTGCCACATTTGCCTTATCACCTTGTCCACGCATATCAATGCTAGTTCCCAAGCCATTATCAACAAAGCTAACTAAGGCTATTCTTTCTAGGGCTTGTTCTAGTGAAGTATATGAGCGTCTATGTAGTTCATCGCCTTCAATAACCATAACATTTCTTATAGTACTATCTGCTTCTTCTTCAAAACCAGAAGCACTTACTACGACTTTGTCTGACTTTAAATCTTTTACCTCATTTGCAAAAGAATTCATTAGTATTAAGGATACTATGAAAGAAAGTTTTAAAATTTTATTTTGCATTTTACATTCCTTGTATTTTGGGGCTAAATTTAGCCCCATTTAATTTAAATTTTAAGGATTAATTATTGATAATTTTTATCAATAATTATAAGCAGTGAAAGTATAATTTATTTATCTTAAATTTTGTTTAAAATTCTATACTATAGGAATTTAAATTTATTTTAGTAATTATGTTTAGTGTTAAAATATGAGAATAGATATTAAATTTTAAAAGATAAGTTTTATCCTAAAATTTAGAATTTAAGCTACTTATTTTCTGAGCTGTTTTTTTATTTGTAAGCTTACAAAGTTCATCAAAATCTGCCTTATAAATATTTTCAAAACTTCCATAATAGGCTAATAATTTTTGCAAACTACCCTGAGTTATGCCTAAATTTAAAAGCTTAGAACTTGTTAAATCTTGCTTTTTCTTTGTTTTTTGGTGGAAAGATATAGCAAAGCGATGGGCCTCGTCTCGTAATTTTTGTAAAAATTGTAATCTTCTATCATCATCATTTAAGCTAAATTCGCCCTTAATAGAATAAATCTTATCCCTTGCTCTACCCTTTGTCCTATGGGCCTTTGAATCTATTTTTTCCTTTGCAATGGCTAAGATATCAATATTTACGCCTTTATCTTTTATTAAATTTAAAGCTAAATTTAATAAAGCTTTCCCTCCATCTAGTACCCATAAATCAGGTGGGCTAAGCTTGTCAAAATCCTTAATCCTACGCGTTAAAACCTCACGCATTTGTTCATAATCATTTTTATAATTTAAATGAAATTTTCTATAATGACTTTTATTAAAAACCCCATTTTCAAAGCACACCATAGCCCCAACACATGCTACTCCTTGCATATGAGAATTATCAAAAATTTCAATACAGTTTGGTTCATTTTCAAGCCCAAAATATTCTTGCAAACTCTTTTCTATATTTTCTTTCTTTTTATAGATATTAATATTTTGCAAAGAATTTTCAAAGGCCAACTCACAAATTCGCTTTTTTTCACCTTGTTTTGCAGTTTTAATATGAATTTTTTTATTAAATCTCTTACTTAAAATATCAGCTAAAATTTCACTATCTTCAAAGTCTTCATAGGTATAAATTTTATTTGCAATAAAGGGAATATTTGCATTAAAATTTTCTAAGATAAGCTGTTTATAAATTTCATTTTTATCATAAGCCATTTTTAAAGGAGTTATTTTGCTATTTGAACTAATGATTTTACCATTTTGAATAACAAAACGAATAGTAGATAGCAACTCATTTTTAACGCTCATTGCAAAGACCTCAAAGTCTTCAAAATTTGCTAAATCAAGTTCTATTTTTACCTCTAAATCCTTAATCGTTTTTATCTGGTCCCTTAGTCTAGCAGCTTCTTCATAATTTTCATTACTAGCTAAAAATAGCATTTTTTCTTCTAATTTTTTAACTAAAATGCTAGGATTAAGCAAGGCTTTCATAGCATCTTCTAAAAGTTTTTTATACTCATCTTTTGTTGTTAAATGTATGCAATACCCCTTGCAGCGATTGATTTGATAAAATATACAAGGGCTTTTGCAGTTATTTTTTTGCTTTAAAGGAAAATACAAATAAAGAGCGTTTAAAAGTTCTTTTGCCCCCTTAAAAAATGGACCAAAATATCTAATCTTACTTTTTTTAATAAGCATTCTAGTTATATTAAAGCGAGGAAAATCCTCATTTAAATCAATGTAAATATAAGGGTAAGTTTTATCATCTCTTAACAAAATATTATATTTTGGGCGAAGTTGTTTTATAAATGAATTTTCTAAAATCAAGGCATCGGCTTCTGAGTGAGTGCTTATAAACTCAATACTACTTGCTTCTTCAATCATTTTTTGAATGCGTAAGGAATTTTTTTCATTTGGCTTAAAAATAGGCACAAAAGAAAAATAAGAACGAACCCTTTTTTTTAAATCCTTTGCCTTGCCAACATACAAAAGTCTGCCACTGCTTGAAAAATATTGATACACACCAGGCGTACTTGGTAAGGAATTTAAGCTTTTTAATAAATTTTCATTCATTGATATTTTTCTTAATGATTTGTCTTAATTCTTCCATTTTTTGATAAAAGATAGGGTTTTTAAAATTGTTTTCAAATTTAGCTAAAGAAAGTTCTATGTAAGGGGCTTTTGGTAGAGGTTTATAAGCTATTTTAGTTTTATCATTAAATTTTATTGAAAGAATTTTAATATCCTTTATATATTTAAATGGACTATCTTTATACATATTAGCATATTTTTTTATACGAAATTTAATCTCATTTTTGGTACTATCGTGGTTAAATTCTTGTCTAGCGACATTTGATTTTGTCAAAATGTGCAAGATATTATTTTTAATGAAGATTCTTGAAATAAGCATTTGGTGTTCTTTGCTAAAATAAATTTTAAGAAAATCTTGACAAAAAAATAAATTTCTTAGGAATGGATTATGAGGCAAATTTACAAAAGAACCTATAACGTTACTTATACTTTGAATCTTTTTCATTTGATAATAATAGCACTTTTTTGCTTAATTTTACTAAGTGCTTGTGGATATAAAGGCGATCCTATTTATAATGATTATGAACAAAATGGCACTATTAAAGAAAGCAAAAGTTTTCAGCATCTCCAAAGGTGGTAAAAAATTTATGCAATTCTTAAATAATTTTAGCTACAATAAAGCTTTAAATTTCACTTTAATTTAAGGTTAGCTAATGAAAAAAGCAGATATTTTAGTCTTAGATTTTGGCTCACAATATACTCAATTAATAGCAAGAAGATTACGAGAACAAGGCGTTTATACTGAAATTTTACCCTTTAATGCAAGTTTAGAAGATATAAAATTAAAAGAACCTAAAGGCTTGATTTTAAGTGGGGGGCCGGCTAGTGTTTATGCAAATGATGCCTTTTTTTGCGAAAAGGGAATTTTTGATTTAAATTTGCCTATACTTGGAATTTGTTATGGAATGCAACTTATGGCACATCATTTTAAAGCCCTAGTAGCCCCAGCAACTCATAAAGAATATGGCAAAGCAAATATACAAGTAAAGCAAGATAGCGATTTATTTAAAAACTTACCTAAACAGCAAGTAGTTTGGATGAGTCATTCTGATAAGGTTGAAAATTTACCTAGCAATTTTAAGGTTTTAGCTACTAGTGAAAATAGCCCTTATTGCGTGTTTGCTGATGAGAAACGTAAAATTTTTGGTTTGCAATTTCACCCTGAGGTGCAACATAGCGAATTTGGAAAAAGTATATTAAAGAATTTTGCAAAATATGCTTGTAAATGTGAAAGCATTTGGAATATGGGTAGCTTTGCAAAAACTCAAGCTCAAAAAATTCGCGAAGAAGTTGGGAGCAATAAGGTCTTGTGTGCAGTAAGTGGGGGCGTTGATAGTAGCGTAGTAGCAGCACTTTTAGCAAATGCTTTAAAAGAACAAGTCATAGTTGTTTTTGTAGATAATGGACTTTTAAGGCAAAATGAAAGACAAAACGTGGAATTTATGTTTAAAAATACGCTTGGCATTAATCTTATAAGCATTGATGCTAGTGAAATTTTCTTAACTCGCTTAAAGGGCGTAATTGACCCTGAAAAAAAGAGAAAGATTATAGGCAATACCTTTATAGAAGTCTTTGAAGAAGAGGCAAAAAAACATAAAGATGTAAAGTACCTTGCACAAGGTACCCTTTACACAGATATAATCGAAAGTTCAGTAATCGGGGCAAGTAAGACTATAAAATCTCACCATAATGTAGGGGGTTTGCCTGAAAAAATGAATTTAAAATTAATCGAGCCTTTAAAAGAAATTTTTAAAGATGAAGTTAGGGTCTTAGGGCTTGAACTTGGACTTTCAAAAGAAGTTATTTATAGGCACCCCTTTCCTGGTCCAGGCCTTGCTATACGCATAATGGGCGAGGTAAATAAGCCTAGTTTAGAACTTTTAAGAAAGGCAGATGCTATTTTGCTTGAAGAGTTAAGAAGTAGTGGTTGGTATGATAAGGCTTGGCAAGCATTTTGTGTTTTGCTTAATGTTAAAAGCGTTGGCGTTATGGGGGATAATCGCACCTATGATAATACCATTTGCATAAGGGTAGTTGATGCAAGTGATGGAATGACAGCAAATTTTACGCATTTGCCTTTTAATCTTTTAGAAAATACTTCAAACCGCATAATTAACGAAGTAAATGGCATTAATAGAGTAGTTTATGATATTACCTCAAAACCACCGGGTACTATTGAATGGGAATAACTGTGCTAAAATACAAATTTTTAGATATAATTTTACTAAACTTTAAAAGGAAGTAATATGAAAAAGTTAGCTTTATTTTTAGGACTTAGTTCTTTTTTATTTGCAGCAAGTAATGAAGAGATTATAAATTTTTACTCACAAATAATACAAGCCCAAGCCCCGAACGCTAAGGTAAGCATAAGCAAAAGGGAAAAACTTGCTAGTAGCAATATAGAAAGCATTATCTTAGAAATTGACTTAGGCAATGGTGAAAAACAAAATGATATTGCATTTACAATAGGGGATTTTATCAGTGCTGATATGATTAATATAAAAAGTGGAACTTCTTATAGAAGGGATTTTGAATTAAAAAATTTCCAAGAGGCTAAGGATAAATTTACAGCAAATGCAAAAGATGTTGTAAAAAAAGAAAGTATGGTTGTGAAATTAGGCGATAATACTAAGCCAAAAATTTACATTTTTACAGACCCAGAATGCCCATTTTGTAGAGAACAATTAAAAGATATAGAAAATGAATTAGCAAATCATCAAATAAATTTAATATTAACTCCGGTGCACGGCAAAAGTTCTTTTGAAAAATCAGCCCTGATATACAAAGAAAGTGCTAAAGCAAAAACAGATAAAGATAAGATTGCCATTCTTAGAAAATACTATGATGAAAATATAAAAACCTACCCAAAGGTAAGTGACGCAGAGGTTAAAAAAATTTTAGAACTTTTTGAAAAATATAGGGCTTTAGGGCTTCATGCTACTCCAACTACCATTGAGGAGTAACAATGCGTTTTTGTCTGATATTTTTAGTTCTTTTTTTTACAGCTTGTTCTAGTTCTAAATTTGTACAAAGCAATGCTGAGCTTAATAATGAAGGAATTTTCATTAAGGCTAGGGTCAATGAAAGCTTTAAGATTACCCTACAAAATCCAAGCTCAATTGAAACAAATTTTAAAGAAAGCTTAAAAGAAGAATTATTAAGTTTAGGCTTAAAAGAAGATATTAATAACCCTGATTATGAATTATTAATAAATTTGGTAAATTTTAAAAAGCATATTTATGCCCTTAAGGTTTCAAGGTCGGGTACTTTTTTTTATGATTTTACACCTATGGAACCAAGGGGTGAATGGATGGTAGAAAATTATTATAGTATGCAAATGAATATAAAAATTAAAGGCAAACAAGATAGTGGACAAACAAGCATACTTGCTAAAACAGCCTTTATAAGCGATAAAACAAGGTGTCAATTGTCCTTAGAAAATAGCATTGCAAAGCAGATAAAAAGTTTTTTCTTTATGCAATGATTTTATCTTGACCAGCCCCTTGATTGATTTTTTTATCTTAACTTTTTTTGTTCTTCTTTTGAAATAACCTTTTTAACTATATTTGGTTCGTAATTTTGCTTAGAATTTGAATTATAAACTTCTTTATTTGTAAATCTTTTATTTTCATCAAGTTCTCTTAAATAAATTTGCAAGCTATCTGCTAAGCCTGTATCAATCACTATTTTAATATTTTGTGCTAAATTTTGAAAAACATTGTCGTGAAATTCTTTATTAACATTTCTTTTGATAATCTTTGCCCTATCTAAGCAAGATTGCCAACTTATTTTTTATCGCAAGTTTGGATTAAAATATGCCTTTTATATCCATGTTTTTCAGTTCGTTTAATATTTTTATAGGCACATTAGGGTCCCTAAAGGTACTTTCTATTAAAACATTAAAATATTCTTTTAAAGTCTTGTCAGTGATAGTATCTTTAAGCTTAGCCGAAAAATCTTTAAGCATATCATGGGCTTGGTCTGGATACTTTTTCATGATAGTTATATCTTGGGTGAAAAGTTTTACAAACATCAGCATCTATCGACATAATATTTTTATTACTTTCCATTAACCTATCAACCAATGTAGATTTACCAGCCCCAGGTTCTCCACCTATGATATAAGCTTGTGGTTCATCTGATTTTGTTATATTATTATTTATTACTAGCTCTTTCCAAGCCTTTTGTAATTGTTTTTCAAATTCCTTTTCTGTAAATTCTTTCAATTATTTTCTATCCTTTGTGTTTCTTGTCTTTGAAATATTTAATATTCAACATCTTCTATTTGTTTATATGGTCGTTCAATTTCATCAAGTATATTTTTATACTTATCAAAATCTAAATCCCAATAATCAATTTTTCTTATTTCATCAATTAATTTATGAATTTTTTTATATCTACACTATCGTAATATACACTTGCCACTCTCGCAATCCTAGCTATTGCCATTTGCATTAACTCAATCAAACACGCTTTTTCAGTAAAAGTAGCCATTTTTATCCTTATAAAATTTCTCTTTGTCCTTTAGCGTCTGGCTCGCTTAAAACTCCATTTTGACTAAGTTGTTCTATGATATTTGCAGCCCTATTGTAGCCTATTTTAAGCCGTCTTTGTAGGTATGAAATACTAGTTTTTTGGTCCTCAATTATAACCCTCTTAGCATCTTCGTAAAGTTCATCCAATTCATCGTTAAAATTTCCACTCAAATTTACCCCACCAACGCTTTGTTCATCGCGTAAAAAGCTTTCATCATATTCTACAACTTGCTGTGCCTTTAAGAATTCTACTATTTTTTCTATCTCGCTTTCACTAGCAAAAGGGGCATGTAATCTTACTAAATTACTAGTTCCAGGCGGCGTAAACAAGCAATCCCCTCTACCTAGCAAACTTTCAGCACCCATAGTATCTAAAATCACCTTAGAATCAATCTTTTGCCCTACCTTATAAGCTAAACGACTTGGTAAATTCGCCTTTATAAGCCCGGTTACTACATCCACGCTTGGTCTTTGTGTAGCTACTATTAAATGAATTCCGCTAGCCCTAGCCATTTGAGCTAATCTTGCTATGTAAAATTCCACGTCTTTTCCCGCGTTCATCATTAAATCAGCTAATTCATCGATTATTACCACTATAAAAGGCAATTTCTCGCCATCAATTTCTTTCATTTTTTCATTATAATTTTCAATATTTTTTGTCTTTGCCTCTGCCATTAAACGATATCTTCTTTCCATTTCTGCTACCATGTTAGATAAGGCATTTACAGCCTTTTTTGGCTCAGTTATAACGGGGGTAAGCAAGTGAGGAATTTCATTGTAAATACTAAATTCAAGCATCTTAGGGTCTATCATCATTAATCTTAAACTCTTTGGCGAATTCCTATACAAAAGACTTAAAAGCATAGCATTTATACCCACGCTTTTTCCACTGCCCGTCGTCCCTGCTATTAAAAGATGAGGAAGCTTTTTTAAATCAGTAACAAAAGCATTTCCTACAATATCCTTTCCAAGTGCCATAGTTAATGAACTTTTAGCATTTTTATAAATATCACTTTCTAAAATTTCTCTTAAATAAATAGTTTGAATTTCTTCATTTGGAACTTCAATTCCTACTACATCTTTTCCAGGGATTGGAGCTTGTATGCGAATGGACCTAGCCTTTAGGGCCATTGCTAAATCATCTTGTAAATTTAAAATTCTACTTACCTTTACATCAGCACTTGGGCGAAATTCAAAGGTAGTTACAACAGGACCTGTATAAGTACTTATAACATCGCCTCCTATTTTAAAGCGTCGAAGTTTTTCTAATAAATCATAAATTTTTTTATCTATCTCACTCTCATTTATAAAATGGTGAGTTTGAACAGGTTTGCTTAAAAAATCAAGAGAAGGAAGTATGAAATTTTTAGGCTTTTCAATCTCTCCTTGTTCGATTTCTTTAAGTAATTGTTTGTTTAATTCTACTTCTCTTCCTAAAATACTAGCGTGGTGAAGTTCTTTTTCATTTAAGTTATTTTCTAAATTTAAATTTACTTTATTTTCTTGAGAATTTAAATTTTTCAAATTTGGCCGAGAAACTGAATTTTGTGAATTTGACTCAATCTCATCAAGCTTAATAATAGGCGTATTTGAAGTATAAACTCCATCCACTACTTCTTCTACCATAGGCATAAAATCAAGCTTACTTTCATTTAACTCATCAACACTTTTTAACTTTACATTCTCTTCTTTAAAGTCCAAAATTTCAGGCTTATTTTCTTCTATGATACTTTCTTGTTTTGGGGTGTTATTTGAATTTATATTTGAATTTAAATTTATATTTTGATTTGTGGTATTTGAATTTTTATCTACTATGCTATATTTTAAACTTTGTATAATGTCCTTACTTGCTTGTAAATTCCTTATATCATCTTGTTTAAGGCTTTCAAATTGCTTTTCTTTTATGGGTGTATTTTCATTTGCGTTTACACTAATATTTTTTCTTTTATAACTTGGGGCTTCAAGGTCTTCCTTTGAAATGCTTATATTTTCAAAATCCTTAGCCTGTTTAGGTTTTAAAAATCTTTCTGGTATCATTTCTGTTTCTTCTCCTGCAATATAACTAAATTCCTCGTCAATGCTTATACTAGCACGGCTTGCTTTTTTTATAAAATCATCAACTAGGATTGAGTTTTGATGAATTACGCTTTGTGGCGTGTCTGTAACTTCGACTATAATCTCTTCTTCATCCAAATTTTCATTTTCTACCTTAATATCGTTTTGTTTTTCGTTTAAAATTTCCTCATTTTCTTCTTCTTCAATATCTAAATTATCACCTATGTTAGCTAAAAGTTCGTATTTTTCACTATTGCTAATATTGTCTTCGTTTTTAATATTTTGTTTAACATTTATAATTGGGGCTTTTGGTTCGCTATGTTCTATATCGTCATTATCAGCCTCGCCACCAAAAATACGCATTAAAAAATTTTTAATACTTTTTTCAAATTTTTCAAAAATACTAAAATTTAACTCGATATTTAAAGTATATTTAAGAAATTTTGGAAATAGCAAGATTAAGGAAAAAAGCATAAATAAAAGTGCTAAAATTCCACTTCCTATGTGGCCCAAGAAAAAATTAAAGCTATTATATAAAAATTCTAAGATATAACCACTTTCTTTATAAAAAACAGCAAAAATTAAAAAAAAGCCAAGTATCCCAAAGACAAGGCCAAATAATTCTCTTTTTTTAAATTGTTGTAAATCATAGGCCTTTTTATAAAAAAAATAATTTAAAACTAATAAAATAAAGGGATAATAATAAGCACTTTTTCCAAATAAAAATACATTTGCCTCGTTTATAAATAACCCAAAACTTGGCACAAACATACATAAGCAAAGATAAAAAATAAGAAAGCTAGAGCTTATGAAAATGGCTTCTTTTTTGATGATTAAACCCTTGATTTAAATTTAAAAAAAGCCATTATAGCATAAGTTTTTTACATATAATTTAATAAACTAAGCTGCAATAAAGTAGTAGTTGCTTTCATAGAGGCTTGATATGCAGTTTGTGTTTGAATTAAATTTATAATAGTTTCAGCATAATCAGCATCATTTACTTCTGATTTCATAGTTTGAACATTTACCTTCAACACAGCTACCCTATTATTTACGCCTTCAATGGTAGTATAATAAGTACCTGAAACTGTGTTTTTCTTGCTAACATGGTCTATTAAATGGTCAATCCTTTCAAGTGCTCCTTGTAAACCTGTATTTCTTGGGTCAGAACTTTCAGAATCAGCTCTCATATTACCACTTCTAACTGCATCAACCATAGCATATAAATCCTTGATAATATCAACGCTTGGCTCATCAATAGTAATTGCATTGTTCGCACTAAATACGAAATTTGAACCATCAATTGTTGAGGCTGTATTTGTGTAAGGAGGTTGTGGAAATGAAGTTGTAGATGAAGAATCATAAAGTGCAATTTCCATTCTTGTATTTGTAGAAAGTTTATCAGTTACGCTTATGCGGCCTTGATAGTCCATATTTACTTCAATAGTAGCCTTTGAGTCGGTAAGTAATTGTTGATAGGTTTCCCAATCAGCTGCGTCAATTTGATTATTATTTGCAACTATACTTGCAGTTGGTACATTATCAGATGCAAAAAGGGCTATAATATCATTTAATTGCTTGTAGGTAATATCATTTGAAGCAGTTACCACTCCACTAGTACCATCGCTTGAAACATTCATAATAGGAACGCTTATAATATTGTTATTTGCATCCACATAAGAAAAACTAGAATTTTCTAAGTCGATAGTAACTTCGTAATTTATCCCACCTCTTGAAGTCATATTTAAAGTTAACGTAGTCCCAGCTAAACTATCATTTGCCATAACCTCGCTTAATTTTGTTGAATCAGTGGCATACTCGCTACTATCTCTAATTATTTGAGAAACAGTGCCATAAACAGTGTTACCATCCTTTTCAAAATACACATTATCATAATCAGCCCCATCAGTAGCATTGCCATCAGCATCTGTCATATTACTATGTATAAAATTTGTTTGATTTAAAGAAACTTCAAAATCTTGCCCATTAACTTGTATAACAACGGTTTGCTCACCTAAGATTGTATAATCTCCCCCACTTGCAACTAGTGCAGCGTCCATAGCCCTATTTGTAACATCGTCCATAGAAATACCCTCGACCTGGGCTGCTTCAATTAAATTAGTCAAGGTAGTTCTATCAGCAACTTGTGGAGTGTAGGCCACAGCGTGAAATTCAAGAAGGTTATTACCTGATTTATAATCTGTGATTTGAATTTGACCACTATTGTTTATGCTAACTTCTACGACCTTACTTGTAGTAGTGTTTCCATAAAGGGTTCCTATGTAATCAAGCACATCTTGTATGCTATCTTCTGAGTCAATTAAAACAGCTGATTTAAAGCTGGTACCATTTGGCCTAACTCCTTGTACATAAAGGGTCGAGGCTGGATAATCAAGCCTTGTGCTATCATACTCAAAATCTGCATCCACGTCCAAGCTATCATCTTGTACGTATTGTTGACCTATTAATTGATACCAGCTTGATTCTTCGTCCAAATAAACTTCATCTTCTGGATTATTAATTATATCATAGCGATTATCCACAAAGCTAACATTTGTAGTAATTTGCTTACTATAATCACTATCTGATGAATACATTAAATCCCAACCTGTTATATTATAAGTAGTTTGAGTACCAGCCCCTGTAACTACATTTAGGGTATTGTCATCGCCGTTATAATTTCCTTGTAAATCAAAGGGTTGTACGTTTACTTGAGAACCAGAAAAAAGATATTGTCCATTAACGCTAGTGTTTGCAAGTTGCACGAAACTTTCTATAATGAGTTCTAACTCACTAGCTATTGCTTCGCGTGAGGTTTGAGAGTTAGTATCGCTTGCTGCTTGGGTTAGTTTTACCTTGAAATTTTCAAGGAGTTGTACCATATCTTCAAGGGTAGTCATGGTATTTGCAAGCATTTCCATTGATGAAGAAGTAGCCTCTTGAACTTGTGTAATAGTAGCAATCTCATATTCTAAACGCGTACTATCTATGTAAATACTAGCATCTTCATATGAATTTTGTATCTTAGTACCAGAACTAAGTTGATCGCTAATCTTGGTTAAATTTGATTGTGCTCCCATTAAGGTACTAACCGAATTAGTAAAATTTAGCTTGTCTGTAACTCTCATAATCCATCCTTTTAAACATAATCCTTGCTTATTATCAAGCAAAAATCGTTCCTAAAATTTAAGCCCATATCGACAAATTCTAAATTTTCTTTAATTAAAACTTTTTTAAAGTAAAAAAGATATAATTCAAGCTTTAAGCCCAAGTGGTGAAACTGGTAGACGCGCTAGACTCAAAATCTAGTAAGGGCAACCTTGTGTCGGTTCGAGTCCGACCTTGGGCACCATTTAAAATTTATGAATTTAAATTTACAAAAAAGAAGCGATTTTTTGACCTACTTTTATATTATCATTTTCTTTTACATTAAATTTTAAATAATCTTTTTGGACTATTAAAACTATGGTAGAACCTAACTCAAAATAGCCTAATTCATCGCCTTTTTTAATATATAAATTTTCGTAATTATACGAAAAATCATGGCTATTTTTTGCGTTTGTCTGTATATTTTCATCAAAATTAAAACGCATTTTTCCTACATTTTGAGCCCCTACAAAAACAAGCCAAAAGATAAAATTATTGCATTTGCATTTTAAGCTTACTCTTTCGTTTTTTGTGTAAAGATTGCTAATTTTTTTAAGATATTTTTCATTAACGCTAAATAATGACCCTCTTGTATAAACAGCTTGTAAAATTTGCATATCAAAGGGGACGTGATAGCGATGATAATTACTTGGAGAAAGATATATATTTACATAATCAAGCCCTTTTTCTAACTCATTTTTTTCAAAATTATCCCTTAAAAGTTCTTCAATGCTATAAGTATGACCCTTTATAGAAAAGGCAAAGGCTTCATCATTTGCTAAAAAACTAGACCCACTTTGATAAATTTTACCATCACTTGGGGCTACAAAATCATCTTGAAATTCTATATCCTTTGTAAATTTACGCGTAAAAAGGGCGTTTAAACTTTCATACTCATATGCACTTTTAAAGTCACTTAAATTTATATTAAAATAACTCACATAACTTTCATTAATAACCTTTTGTAAGGGTTTATAAAATTTAAACTTAGCAACTACTCCAAATAGCCTTGAAGTAAAATTTGAAAAACTCATTTTTCTCCTTTTAAATTTAAAATCACTATTTCACTTTGAGTAAGCATTCTTAAACTTGGTCCCCAAAAACCAGCCCCTGTGCTAATAAAAATTTGAGTTTGTTTTCCTAATTCGTGCAAGCCTGATATAAAACCTTGATTAAGTTCAACTAAAAACATAAATGGAAAAATTTGACCCCCGTGAGTGTGGCCACTTAATATTAAATCAAAATCGCTTAAATCATAAAGCAAGGCAGTTTTTGGCTGATGTGCTAATAAAATGCTAGGCTTTGAAAAATCCATATCAACTTTAACCCTTTGTAAATCAGGCCCTAAAATACCCCTATTTTGCAAACCTGCTAAGTCGCCAAGTCCTGCGATATTTATAAAGCCTAAGTCTATATTTTCATTTATTAAAATATTCATCTTTGTTTTAGTCTTTAAAAGTTCTATTATCTCATAAACTCCTCTGTAATATTCATGATTGCCAAGCGAGTAGTAAACACCAAATTTAGTATTAAATAAATCTAAATCGCTAATATAACTTTCAATCTCTTTAACATTTGTATCAACCAAATCCCCAACAATTACTACCATATCAACATTTTGAGCATTTACCTTTTCTATTAAGGCATTTAAAAATTCCTTATGTAAATTTTTGCCTAAATGTATATCAGTAAGCATTGCTATTTTTAAATCTTGTTTAAGTTTTGGAAGTTTTATTTCAACTTCTTTAATATCAGGTATCTTAATAGCACTATATATACTAAAATATGCTAAATACGAAGAAAGCCCTATTATCAAAAGTTCAAAAATAGACCTTGTAAATGGGCATTTTAATTTTTGTTTGCCTGTAAAATAATATAATAAACGCAAAATATCAAGTATTAAGGTAATAAAAAATAAACAATAAGTCGGGGCATAAAGCATGGATAAAAATGAGTAAATATCATTGCTTAAAAGTTCTACCTTACGTACTGCTAGAAAAAATACCTGACATATAAATAAAAGGCTAAAAATTACTATAAATAAAGGCTTTAAATGAGTAAATAGAAAGAATTTACAAATCAATCTTTTATAAATATAGACATTAGCAACGGCAAAAATCAATAAAACTACAAAGGAAAATATTAAAAAAATCATAGGCACAATTATAACTACAAAAAATAAATATTTATATATTTTTGTTATAATTGATTTTTAAAATTTTTAAAAGGTTATAAAATGTATCGTTTTGCTCCATCTCCAACAGGGGATATGCATATAGGAAATTTAAGAGTGGCACTTTTTAATTATATTTGTTCAAGGCAAGAAAATAAAGACTTTATATTAAGGATTGAAGATACTGATAAGGCTAGAAACATACAGGGAAAAGAAGAAGAGATAAAAGAACTTTTAAAGCTTTTTGGTATAACTTGGCAACATTTTTATATACAAAGTGAAAATTTAAAATTTCATCTTAAAATGGCTTTAAAATTAGTAGCTGAAAAAAAGGCCTTTGCTTGTTTTTGTACTGAAAGTGAGTTAGAAGCAAAAAAAGAGATTGCTAAAAAGGCTAAAAAAGCTTATAGATACGATGATACTTGCGAAAATTTAACGAATAGTGAAGTTTTACAAAATGAAAAGCCCTTTGTAATTAGACTTAAAAAACCTAAGCAAAGCATTAAATTTAAGGACTTAATCAAGGGTGAGTTAAGCTTTGAACCTGAAAATATAGATAGTTTTGTGATAATGAGGGCTGATAAGACCCCTACTTATAACTTTGCTTGTGGGGTTGATGATATGTTAGAAGATGTAAGTTGTATCATTAGAGGCGAAGACCATGTTGGAAATACTCCAAAACAAGAACACATTCGCCATAGCTTAAATTATGATAAAAAAATAAGTTATGCACATTTGCCTATAATCTTAGATGGAAATGGACAAAAAATGAGTAAAAGACATGCTCATTCAAGCGTAAAATGGCTTTTAGAACAAGGAATTTTACCAAGTGCTATTGCAAATTATTTAATCTTACTAGGCAATAAAACTCCTGTTGAAATTTTCACGCTTGAAGAAAGTTTTAATTTTTTTGATATTAAAAATATCTCAAAATCACCTGCAAAATTTGACTTTAAAAAGCTTTTACAAATCAATAGAGAACACATTAAAATACTTGAAAAATCAAAGCTTAACGAGCTTTTAAATTTTAATAAAGACCTAGCTTTATTAGCTAAATTTTACACTCAAGAAGCAAGCACCTTAAATGAAATTAAAGAAAAAATAAGATTAATTTTTAATAAAAAAGATTTTGATGAATTTAAAAATGAATGTGAGTTGATTAAAAAAAGCTTATTAGAAATTAATTTAAGCGATGATTATAACGAATTTATAAATTCTTTAATGCAAAAAACAAACCTTAAAGGCAAGAATTTTTTTATGCCACTAAGGATAATCTTAACAGGGCAAAAACACGGACCTGAATTAAGTAAGCTTTATACGCTTATAAAGCCTTTTATCAAAGAATTAGCAAGGATTTAAAATGGGTGTGAGTTTGATTTTAAGCTTGGTTGAATTGTTACAAATAATTATTAATGTCTATATTTTTATATTTATCGCAGCTGCGTTAATAACTTGGGTAAATCCAGACCCTTACAACCCTATAGTTCAAATTTTATATAAATTAACAGCCCCAGCCTATAAGCTTATAAGCTTTATTCCTACGCGTATAGGTCCTGTTGATATAGCCCCGATTATAATTATCATAGCTTTAGAATTTATTAAAATTTTTATAGGTCAATTAGCAATTTATTATTTACGCACATTTTAGATTTTTTAAAATTTGTAATTAAAATGTTTAGGGTAATTAAATTCTATTTGATATAATAAAACAAAATTATACAAGGAAAAGATATGAAAAAAATTCTTGCTCTATGCCTTTTTATAAGCTTTTTGAGTTCTTTAAATGCCGCCATTTATAGCCTTGAAACCTTAAAAAAACACGATAACTCCTTAGCAAAGGATTATTATATACATAGATTAATTGAAAATAAAAGCTTAAATAAACAAGAGATAAAGGGGCTTAGAAAGCATATTTTTCGCTATGCAGGTAGGATTAAAAAAGATATTGAAAAAATAATAGTTTTAAAGCCTATCATTAATCCAGCCACTGCAGCTTGCTATAATTATACTAAAAATAATATCTTAGACGCAAATACAAGTTGTCAAATAACAAGGCTTGGTTCAATCCCTTTTATTTCAAGTCTTAGTACTCAAACTAGACAAATTTTAGCTAACAAATTTCAAAATTCAAAACAAGAATTAACCCACCTTTTACTCGGTTTTAATACTAAAAATCCTATGGCTTATGTGGTTTCAAAAGGGGACGTAAACGCTTTTTTTAGACTTTATAATTATTCTTCAAAGCTTGATACTGATTTAAATATAAATTTTGTAAATAAACTTCCAAGCCATAAATCTTTTAAAAAAATAGCACAAAATATCATTATAAAAAGAGAGCACCCAAAATTAAGGCATTCTTTATTGGAAATTAATCCACAAAACTCAAGCGAGGATTCTGCCTTTTATTTAGGAGTAAATGCTCTTAGCTATCGAAAAGAAGCACTTGCTTATGAATTTTTTAAAAGGGCTTATGAAAGCTTTAAATTGCAAGAAAATAAAGATAATGCATTATTTTGGATGTATAAGATTAAAAATGATGAAAATTTATTAAAAAAGTTAGCCAATAGTAAGTCTGTTAATATTTATAGTCTTTACGCTAGAGAACTTACCAACTCTTCAATGCCTGAGATTATAACCCCAACGACAAGTGATAAAATAAGTAGTTTTGATATGAGTAATCCCTTTGCTTGGCAAAAATTAGCAAAGCAGATAAAGGATGCAAATTCTACAAAATTATCAACACTTGCCAAGGAATTTAACAGCAAAAATACCCTTTCAATTTATACCTATATCCTAGAAAGGCAATCAGGCTTTAAGCAAAATTATTTTATTATGCCTTATTATGAGTATATAAAAGATTATGATATATCTCGCCAAGCCTTGATTTTAGCCATTGCAAGACAGGAAAGTCGCTTTATACCAACAGCTATTTCTACTTCTTATGCCTTAGGAATGATGCAATTTATGCCCTTTGTTGCAAATCACATAGCGCAAAAGGAATTAAAGCTTGAAAATTTCGACCAAGATGATATGTTTAACCCACAAACTGCGTATTTTTTTGCTAATCACCATTTAGATTATTTAGAACAAAATTTAAAATATCCTTTATTTATGGCCTATGCTTATAATGGAGGAATAGGCTTTACAAATAGAATGCTTGCAAGGGATGATATGTTTAAAAATGGCAAATTTGAACCATTCTTATCAATGGAACTTGTACCTTACCAAGAAAGTAGAATTTATGGAAAAAAGGTACTAGCTAATTATATTGTGTATCGACATCTACTGAACGATAATATAAAGATTTCGAGTATTTTTCAAGATTTAATTCAAAGCAATCATAAGGAAAAGGACAAATCTTAACCACAAAATTTCTCTCATTGCTAATTGATTTTCGCCTTATCTTAAAATAACGCGTAAAGTCATTATTAATGAGATATTTCATTAAAATATCGTCCCTTGCAAGTTCGCTAATTTCACTGCTTTGATTATTAATAATTATACTTAAATCAATGATTTTAAAGCTATCAGGGGTTATGCTTAAAACAAAGATATCATCACTTGAAGGATTATCTAAAATAGGATTTAAATAAGCTAAAATCAAAACTGCACTTTCGTTATTTTCACTTTCATTAACAATTCTTTGTTTTTGAGAAAACATTAAGGTTTGAGTCTTTAAATTTACAAGCTTTGTTTCTCCATTTTTATTAGAACAAGCACAAAATACAAAAATACTAAGTAAAAAAATACAAATTCTCATCATTTTTTCCAAAAAATTTTGCATATTGTAACCTTTTAACTCTATTTTTTGCTTTAAAAAGATATACTTTTAAAAATTTTTTGCAAAGAAGTATTATGAAAAAACTTGTAATGGCATTTAGTGGTCCTTCAAATTCAGGCAAAACGACACTTATTTCAAAGTTAAGTACTGAATTTATCAATCAAGGATTAGAGCTAATTTTAATCAAACACGACCCAAGCGATAAGGCTGTTTTTGATAAAAATGGCAAGGATAGCTTTAAATTTTTTCAAAGTGGGGCTGATGTTATGGTATTAAGTCCAAATCGAACTACTTATTTTTCACACACACCAAGAGATGTTTTAAGTGCCTTAAAAATGGTAGATGATTTTGACTTATGCTTAGTTGAGGGTCTAAAAACCCTTGATTTACCACGCATTAGTGTATTTTGCAAGGATATTGATGAAAGTTATTTTTCCTTTTCACAGGCCATAGCAAGTTATGAAAAAATAGAAAATGACAAGCTTGCCTGGCTTTATATAGATGATATAAAAGGAATTTGTGAATATATTTTAAAAAATGCAAAAAGCTTAAAAGGAGAGGTTAATGGATGAAATTTTTGATTATATAAAAAAAGCAGTTTTAAGCATTTCAAATGAACTTAAATTTCCTGATACTAGCTATAATCAAAGTCAAAATAAGACAGGCGATACCCAGCTTAAATTTGATGTAATAAGCGATGAAATTATTACAAATACTCTTAGCAAATGCCCTAATATAAAGGCATTAATCAGCGAAGAAAAAGATGAAAGTTTAATCTTAAACGAAGAGGCTACTTACATAGTAGCTTACGACCCGTTAGATGGGTCATCTTTAATGGATGTAAATTTTGCCATAGGTTCAATATTTGCAATCTATGAAAAAAAAGCACAAGCTAAGTGCTTAAAGGCAGCAATTTATAGCATTTATGGACCTAGACTTGAACTTGTTATTTGTAAGGATTGTGTAAATTTATATAGATTAAACAAAGAAAACGAATTTATCTTTGTAAAAAAACTTATTATGCAAGAAAAGGGCAAGATAAATGCCACGGGTGGTACTCAAAAAAATTGGGATGAAAAACATGCAAAATTTATAAAAGGGCTTTTTGATGAGGGTTATAGATTAAGATATTCTGGGGCTATGGTAAGTGATATGCACCAAATTTTATGCAAGGGTGGAGGGCTTTTTTCTTATCCTGCCACAAAGAACTCTGTAAATGGTAAATTAAGAGCGTTTTTTGAGGTCTTTCCTTTTGCTTATATCACTGAAAAAGCAGGTGGAAAAACTAGTAATGGGCTAAATGAAAGCTTACTGGACTTAGAATTTGATAATATCCACGCAACCACACCTTGCTTTTTTGGTTCAAAATATGAAATTAACGCACTTTTAAAGGCTTATAATGAAAGATAAGTACGAATTAGACCTTGATGAAAAAAAAGAACATTTAAAACAATGTCAAGAAGAAAAAAATTTTAAATCTTGTTATAACTGCGAAAGTATTTTTAATTGTTTAGTGCGTAAAAATTTCGTTGATGCAGTATATGCTAGTATGTCTAAGGGCAAAACTGGCGGATTTGATTTTTAAAAGGAATGTAAATGAGATATATAACAACTCCTATTTATTATGTTAATGATGTGGCACACTTAGGACATGCCTATACAACTATAATTGCTGATACCATGGCTCGTTTTTATCGCTTGCAAGGGCATGAAACAAGATTTTTAACAGGCACTGATGAACACGGCCAAAAGATAGAACAAGCCGCAAAGGATAGAAATTTCGCTCCCAAAGAGTACGCTGATAAAGTAAGCAATGAATTTAAAAAATTATGGGATAAATTTGAGATAAGTTATGATATTTACGCAAGGACTACGGATAAAAGGCATATAGATTTTGTTAAGACTATGTTTTTGAAAATGTGGGAAAATGACGACATTTATAAGGGAGATTATGAGGGCTTTTATTGTGTTTCTTGTGAGAGTTTTTTTACAAAAACTCAATTAAATGGTGAGTGTTGCCCTGATTGTGGCAAAAAAACAAATATCTTAAAAGAAGAAAGTTATTTTTTTAAACTCTCAAAATATGAAGATAAAATTTTAAAATGGTACGATGAAAAAAATCCAATAATCCCACAAAATAAAACAAATGAATTAAGAAATTTCATACAAAGTGGCTTAAAAGATTTATCCATTACCCGTACTAGCTTTAATTGGGGTATAAAATTGCCAGAACAAATGAATGATGATAAGCATATTATTTATGTATGGCTTGATGCCTTATTTATTTATGTATCCTCGCTAGATTATGGGACAAATGGGCAAAATGCTAAATTTTGGCCGCCACATTTTCACCTTGTAGGCAAAGATATTTTGCGTTTTCATGCTGTTTATTGGCCTGCTTTTTTAATGAGCGTGAAATTGCCTTTGCCAAAATTTATAGCAAGTCATGGTTGGTGGACTAAGGATGGCGAAAAAATGAGTAAATCAAAGGGCAATGTTATAAAACCTAAAGAAGTGGTTGATGCTTATGGGCTTGATGCTTTTAGATACTTTTTACTTAAAGAAGTACCCTTTGGGAATGATGGAGATTTTAGCGAAGAAGTGTTTATAAAAAGGATAAATACAGAACTTAATAACGAATTTGGAAATTTATTAAATCGCTTAATAGGCATGAGTTTAAAATACACAAATGCCCAAATTTTAAGTACAAATGTGCTTGATTATTTTAAAAATGAACTTGAAAACGCAAATAAGCACTTAAAAATGGCTTTAGAATTTATTGAAAATTTGCAATTAAGTCGTTATTTAGAAGAACTTTTTAAAGCTTTAAGCGTAGCAAATTTAAGCATCAGCCAATATGAACCTTGGAATTTGATTAAAAACAATGAAACAAATAAGGCAAATGCCCTAATCGCCCTTTGTGCGAATATCTTAGCTAAAACTAGCATTTTATTAAGCCCTGCTTTGCCAAAAAGCTGCCAAAAGGTAGCTAAGGCCTTAAATTTTAGCATTGATACTGCTAATTTTAATGATATAATCTTACAAAACAAGCTTTTAAATTTTAAAATAAGCCCTTGTGAGCCTTTATTTACTAAGATAGAAAAGCCACTTTTAAAAAATGAAATTATCATTAAAGAAGAAAAAAGTACTCAAAAGATTAAAATCGATGACTTTGCAAAGGTTGAAATAAGAGTGGCATTAGTTAAAAACTGCGAAAATATACCAGGTAGCGAAAAACTTTTAAAATTTGACTTAGAACTTGAAAATGGCGAGGTAAGACAGGTGCTTTCCGGCATTGCAAAATATTATAACCCAGCCACGCTTATAGGTACGCAAGTTTGTGTTTTAAGCAATCTTAAAAAGGCTAAAATTTTTGGCTATGAAAGCGATGGCATGATACTTTCAGCAAAAAGTGGGGATAGATTAATTTTAATAAGTCCAAAAGATATAGTAGAAAATGGGTCTTTGATAGGTTAAATGAATATTAGCAATTTAAATGAGCTTTTAAGAACGCAAATTTTAAACGAAGGGAGCACATTAAGCGTTGATTTTTTTACAAATGAATTAAAAAAGGTTAAATATGGCTGTGCTTTTTTTTCAAATGATATTGACGAGCTTGAAAAGGCCATTGAACAAGGTGCCTTTGTAATCGTTTTTGAAAAGGATATTCAAATAAATCATAAGGATATTTTTTATCTAAAAAGCGAAAATTTAAAGCAATCCCTTACAAATTTACTTCGTTTTATAAGTGAAGAAAAGGAATTTGAATTTTTATATTGTCAAAAAATAGCTTTAAATTACGCAAAAGCCTTTTTTATAAATGTTTTAACAGGCGATATTTTTAAAGATTTTAAACTTTTAACAAATGCTAAAAAAAATAGCCTTTTTTGCTTTGATGATAAAAAATATTTAATCAAATTTAGCGTAAATTTAAAGGAACTAAAAAAGGCAAATTTTGAACTTTTAAATCAATCAAGCATATTTTTTACAAATTTACTTTGCCAAAATCACTATTTTAAGGACCTTGCCTTTCCTTATGTGTATGCTGAAATTTTTTCTTCTTTTGTTGCTTTTTTTAAAAATGAAAGAAAAGAGCTTAAATTTGACGCAAAAAAACTTGATTTTTTTAAAATTTATTTCATAAATGAAAATTTTGAAATAGTAGATTTTGGCAAATCTTCTAGGGCCTTTATAATAGTTTTTGACTTATTTAATTTTGAATTTATGAGTGAAAGATTAAAAGATATTAAAGGCTTTAAAACAGCTTTAAATTCGCTATTTTGCGACTTTGCCTATGCCAAACTTTCTGATTTAAGACTCTTAAAAGATTTTAGATACTGCCTTTTACAACTTGAAAACGAAGAAGAATTTTTAAAAGAATTTTCACAAAAGCAAATACAAGAAAGAAGTTTGTTTGATTAAAAACTTCCTTACTCTTCAAAAACACTTTTATTTATGATATTTTTAATAGTATAAAAACTTACGATTATAACCATAAGAATAAGCATTAAAAGGGTAAAAGTTCCTAAATAATAAAAAAATATCTCCTTATTTAACTCATAAGCCTTAAAAAATGCTAGGGATGCTGTTGCACTTGGAAAGGTAAAAGCCCACCATGATATGAAAAATTTAAGCTTTAAAAAATTTTTATACATAAAAATAATGAGTCCTACAAAAAATATAGCAATGCCTAAAAGCATTGAGGCAAAAAAATCAAGGTTCTTTGTTAGCTTTACATAATCTAAAAAAGCCACGCTTGGTGGGGCTATCATTATAAATAAGGTTGGCATAAATTTAAGAGGTAATTGTTCATGAAATAAAATCCTATAAAAAATAACACTAAATAAAATTAGCCAAAAAAACACAGCCACTCCGAAAAAGCACCATAACCAAAAATAATCTTGCTTTGCTACTAAAACTATGATTAAATTGCCAACAATGGGTATAAAATAGGCGGGGTTTGAATGCTTTATGTCTAAGTTATGATTTATCCAAAAGGATATAACAAAAAAGCTAAGATATGTTTGAATTATCAAAGCTGTATAAAAAAATACATCATAAAACAAAATTATATTATTAAATAAACTTGCTAAAATAAGCATAGAAATAGGTATGGTTGATATAAAATTTATCTTTATAGGATGAGTAAATTCCCCTTTTACCTTTGAAAAATAAAAAATACTTTTTGCAAGATAAAAAAGACTTATGATAATAAAAATGCTAAGATTAAAATAAGCAAAAAAATCTATGAAAGCTTGATTTAAATTTGAAAAAATAAAAAATCTTTCAAGGGCTAAATTTAAACCTCCAAGACCCATAACAACAGAAAAAAACATAAGTGGAAAATTTGCAATCATTCTTATCCTTTTTTAAAATGTTAATCTTAGCATAAAATTACATTTTAAATAATAAACTTAGCTATAATTACAAAAATTTATAAAGTCAAAAACATGACTCTATATAACCCAGATTATTTAAATAATATTAACATGTTCAATAGCAAAAAACTTGATTTTTTAGACTCTTTGCAAAAAAGTAAGAATTTAAATTTATTCTTAAATGATAAAAAATTAAATGAAAAATTTAGCTTTGATTTTATACACTCTTCATCTCAAATTGAAGGAAATTCATATACAAAGGCTGAAACCTTATCGCTTTTAGATATAGGAATAACAGCCGGTGGTAAGAAATTTAGTGATGCAGTTATGATTTTAAACTTACGAGAGATTTATAATGAAATAATAAATAATGATTTTGAAATAAATAAAACAAATTTACACCATATACACTCCATAATCGCCAAAGATTTAGTAAAAGATTTAGGGATAATAAGAAAGTCTAGCATAGGTGGTATAACTGGAAGTAGCTATTTACCCTTAGCAAGTGGAGATAGATTAAATGCCAAGATGAATCATTTATTAAAACAAGCAACACAAATTCAAATTCCATTTAACAAGGCTGTATATTTACATAATAATATTGCCTATTTGCAATATTTTGAAGATGCCAATAAAAGAACGACTAGGACCATGCAATTTATATCTTTAAAAAACGATAAAATCATGCCTCTTATTTTGATTAATGATGATAAAATTTTATACGATGCTTATAGAAGTGCTATGGTTGCTTATTATGAAAGTGGAGATTATACTTTGTATAAGGATTTTTTATGAAAAATTATGAGATATTAAGTGATTTTTTTAAGCTACTTAATGACAATATCAAATATTCTAAGCATATTAAAAGAAGATAAACTTTGATTGAATTTCAATCAAAGTTAAAAAAGCTAAAAAGCAGGGATTAAAGCCCCTTGAAAATTCTCATTCATAAAATTTTTTACCTTTTGACTTTGCAAGGACTTAATTAAAGCCTTTGTTTTTGCGGAATTTTCATTACCTTCTTTTACTACAAGTATATTTGCATAGGGACTAAATTTGCTTTCTAAATAAAGTGCATCCTTAGTAGGAATTAATCCAGCTTGAAGTGCGAAATTTCCATTTATAACAGAAAAATCAACATCGCTTAAGCTTCTTACAAGCTGGGCATCCTTAATCTCTACAAATTTAATATTTAATCTATTTTCTACAATGTCAAGTGTGGTAGCTAACTCGTGGTTTTTAAGCTTTATAAGCCCACTACTTTCTAAAATTTGTAGTGCCCTAGCCTCGTTTGTAGGATTATTTGGAATACTAATAACAGCCTTATGATTTGGCACAAATTCCTTAAATTTAGTAGAATAAACACCCATAGGCTCAATATGTATCTTTGCAACACTTACAAGCTTTGTACCCTTATTTTTATTAAATTCAAGCAAATAAGGTTCGTGTTGAAAAAAATTTGCATCCAAGGAGTTATTATCTGTACTCATATTTGGCTGCACCCCGTCTGTAAACTCATAAATTTCAAGCTTAAAACCCTCTTTTTCAAGGTCTTTTTCAATATGCTTTAAAATTAATGCATGTGGAGTGGGACTTGCACCAACTTTTAAGCTTTCAAGTCCAAAGCTAAAATTTAAAAAAAGTAAAATTAAAAAAATCTTTTTCATAATTATCCTTTAAGCAAAACTAAATTTTTCTATTAAATCGCTGTGATGTACCTTTGCTACCTGTGGGTGTGACCTTATCATTCTTTTAAAATAATTTTGTGCCACATTTCTTAAAAGTGGATTTTTAGGGTCTGTATCAACGCCCTTTGCATCCTTAGCAAATTCATCATTAAGCTTAAAAATAGGTATATCCTTATCAAGTTGCACGCCTAAAAAATAAGCTGTGGAAAATCTTTCTTTTTTGCTTAAATTTACCCGGTGCAAGGTGGCTTTTAAATAGCCATTTGTAGCCATTTCTAAGAATTCTCCTATGTTTATTACAAAACTTCCTTCAAGTATAGGTACATCAACCCATTTTCCATTTATATAGCCTTGAAGTCCACTTTGTTCATCTTGTAAAACATAGGTAATTAACCCTCCATCCTTGTGAGGTCCTACGCCTTGAATTTCATTATCAAAGGCTGGAGGATACCTTAAAAGCTTACAATGTTGATAATTATGCTCCCCATATAAACTATCAAAATTCTCACTTAATTTTAAGGCCTTAACAAAGGCATTTAAAAGCCTTTTTGATGAATTTTGCGTTTGCCTTAGCCATTCTAAAAATACAGGTTTTAACTCAGGTATTTGACTAGGATATAAATTTGTACCTTGCAATCTTTGCCATAAAGGCGAGTTAGTATCCCAATTTATTTCCTTTTCATCAGGTCCTAAATCAATTTGTTCCCTAAAATCCTTAGCCCCTGCAGTATACTCACCACCTTCATTAGAATAACCCCTAAAGCTTGGAGATAGCACCATGTCAATTTCATCTTTTTGACTTTGTGGTAAGCTAAAAAATTGCTTAGATAGGCTTTGAAGTTTTTTACAAAGTGCTAAATCAACGCCATGGTCTATTAAATAAAAAGACCCAATCTCCCTTGCTACCTTTCTAAGTTTTTCAAAGGCTTCTTCATTTTTTTCATCGTCAAAATCACTTAATCTAAGCACTGGTAATGGTAAATTTTCCATAATAATTCCTTTTGTAAAAATTTTAAAACTTTGATAAATTTTGATAAAAATAAGAAAGAAAATAAGATATTTTTAAAGTATATTTAAAAGGACTTAACTTTGCTTTCCTATTCAACTAGTCCTAGAAAGCAAAGCTAGCTAAGACTTAAAACAAACTACACATTAGACACATTTGCATCAGTTTAAGCATTGATTTAAGTCCTTTCTAAAAAATTAAAATAGCAAATTGTACTAAATTTTTCTTAAAATTATTTAAAAGTATTTTTTTTTGCCGATACTAAATTTAAGGAGAAAAAATGCAAGTAAACTCAATGTATTATAATTACTACAACAAAGAAGGTCGCTACACTCCTAATAGCCCACAAACTCCTGCTTGGAAAAAAATTTATGAACAAAGCGAAGATAAGATTAAATCAAGCAATGAAAATCAAGATAGCGATACTTACAAAGGGCTTGTAAAATTAGAAAATTATTATTATGAATTAGGCGTTTTGAATAGGGCTAAATATAGCACTTATGAAGAGTTACAAAACGCCCTATCTCAAAAATATTTAAGCAAAAACTCAATTTATGCTAATTATAGCTACCAAGAACGTAGGGCAATGTATGATAATGAGTTAAATATGTCTGCTTTTGGTATTGCTACAAATTTAAGCGACCCTATTTTAGGTGCTGTAAAAGGTGAAAGTGATGAAGAAAGGCAAAATTTTAATAGGCAAAGCGTAACTAATCAAATTAATAATATTTTAAACAAAAATGGCATTGATATAAATTCTTTAAGCCTTGTTTTTAGTATTGATAAAGATTATAATTTATCTGTTTTTAACCTTGAAGATTCTACACTAGCTCTTAAAATTTCAAGCCTTTTAAATGAAAATAATAATGCAAAGGAATTTTTTACTCATATCTTGCAAAGCCTTAGATTTAATGGAGTAAACATAGATGAAGATATTTTAAATAAATTTCATTTACATAGAGAACTTGTAAATATAACCGGTTTTAGTTTAGATGATTTTCACCAGGAAAACGGTCAAATTTTAAATGAAAATGGCCAAAACATAATAGATATTTTTAATGAGTATTTAGAAACTACCGACAAGGTGCCTAATGAATTTAAAGGAGTTGCTTTTTCATATTTTAAGAGCTTAGTTGATAGTCTTGCAAATAAGGATTTAAACCAAATTGCTGATTTAAATTTAAGTATAGCTTATGAAAATGGCGTTTTAAAAGATTTAGATAATGAAGAAATTTTAAATAAAAATATTTCAATTCTAACTTAAAAATCTAAGCCTTGCAAAGTGCTTAAAAAATCCTTAAATTTATATTTTTTTAAAAACTTGAAAGTGGCTTGAAAAATGTAAAAATCGCTATAACTTGCTTAAAATACTTGACAAATTAATTTATAATTTGGCATAATTTCATTTTTTGTCTCGTTAGCTCAGACGGTAGAGCATCTCCCTTTTAAGGAGGGGGCCGTTGGTTCGAATCCAACACGGGACACCATTGAGGACAACACTCCGATAGCGAAATAGAGAGTTAAATCC
>NZ_VJNT01000025.1:0-257 GCF_008633895.1 Campylobacter sp. LR264d | reverse complement strand
ACCCAGGCCCAGGTTGAAGGAAGTTCAAAGGGTAGATTATTGTCATTTGAATTTAAAATTTCTATTTCTTTTAATCTTGAAAGTTCTTTTTTTAAGTTTGAAATTTTAGTTTTTAACTTTGCTTTTGTAATCTTATCTTTTTGAGTTTTAAGTTCGTTTTCTAAATTTTTTAAGTCTTTGTTTAAAATTTTCTTTTTATTTTGAATTTCTTTGTTATAAGCTTTTATCTCATCAAAGGCATTTAACTTTGGATTAGC
>NZ_VJNT01000024.1:0-28623 GCF_008633895.1 Campylobacter sp. LR264d | reverse complement strand
GGGCGACAGCATTAACGCAACACAAAAGGAAAAATATTTTACAAATCAAAAACAAGGTTTAAATTACATAGGAACAAAAGATATACAAAACGATACAAGTATTAATTATGAAAATGGTGTAAAAATCACTGATGATTTTATAAAAAATTTCAAAATCGCAAATATAAATTCAACCTTACTTTGCCTTGAAGGTGGTAATGCTGGACGCAAAATAGGTTTTTTAGAACAAAATGTTTGTTATGGTAATAAATTATGCAATTTTGAAAGTATTTTTCCTAATTCAAAATTTATATTTTATTTTTTGCAAAGTATGTATTTTTTCAATTTATTTATGGAAAATTTAGTAGGAATTATAGGTGGTACAAGTAAAGAAAAAATTAAAACCTTTTTAATCCCCCTCCCACCACTAAAAGAACAAGAAAAGATAGTTAAAATTTTAGATGAGTTATTTACACTGAAAAAAGCTTTAAGGGTGGAGTGAAAATACCACAGAAGTGGTATTTTTAAATTAATGGCTTATAGCCTGGCTTACTCCTATGCCACTTTGTGCCCTAAAATCTTGTGCGTTAAAGCCCTTTCTATCTTCAAGTGCTCTTTTACTATTATCAAATTTAGAAATAAGATAAATTAAAATAAAGCTAAGCGGCATGCAAAAAAGTGCAGGGTAATCATAAGGAAAAATGGCTTGGGTGAAGCCAAAAACCTTAACCCATACACTAGGGCTTAAAATAACCATGGCTAAAACGCAAATCAAAGATACCAATCCTCCAAAAAATACGCCCCTTGTTGTAAGATTCTTATAATAAATACAAAGCAAGATAATAGGAAAATTCACACTGGCTGCGATTGCAAAGGCAAGGCCCACAGTAAAGGCTACATTTTGTCCCTCAAAGACAATACCTAAAATTATGGCTAAAATTCCTAGTCCTATCGAAGCCATTCTTGTTACTTTCATTTCTAATTTTGCATCGCACTTACCATTTTTACAAACATTGACAAATAAATCATGGCTTATCGCACTAGCCCCTGATATAGCTAAACCAGCTACCACTGCTAAAATAGTAGCAAAGGCTACTGCACAAATAAAGCCATAAAAAACATTGCCTCCTATTGCTTGTGCTAAAAGAACGGCTACCATATTACTAGCCCCTGTAAAATTTCCAGCCGAATCCACATAGCTTGGATTAGTAAGCAAAAAGGCAATAGCCCCAAAGCCTATAACAAAGGTTAAAATATAAAAATATCCTATTAAACCAGTAGCATAAAATACTGATTTTCTAGCCTCTCTAGCGTTTTTCACGGTGAAAAATCTCATTAAAACATGAGGAAGTCCTGCTGTACCAAACATTAGGGCAAGTCCTAGAGATATCGCTGAAATTGGATCACTTACTAAGGCTCCCGGTCTCATAATAGCATCTTTTGCTACATGGTTATCAATGGCCCTTTCAAAATAATAAGTTAAATTAAATTTTGAAAGGTAAAGAACCATAATAGCCATAAAGGTAGCCCCTCCTAATAATAAACAAGCCTTGATAATTTGTACCCAGGTAGTAGCATGCATTCCACCAAATACAACATAGCATATCATTAAAATTCCTACTACTACAACAGCTACTGCGTAAGGTAAGCCAAAAAGTGTTTGAATGAGTTGTCCTGCCCCTACCATTTGGGCTATTAAATAAAATACTATTACACTTAATGCACTGATTGCTGAAATAATCCTTATAGGTTTTATTGATAATCTATAAGCTACAATATCTGCAAAGGTATATTTTCCAAGATTTCTAAATTTTTCTGCTATTAAAAATAACACTATAGGCCAACCAACTAAAAAGCCTATACTATAAATAAGTCCGTCAAAACCACTTGTAAAAACTAGGGCTACTATGCCCAAAAAACTTGCTGCGCTCATGTAATCGCCCGCTATTGCAATGCCATTTTGAAGACCTGTGATATTACCTCCTGCTGTGTAAAAACCAGAGGCTGATTGAGATTTTTTATTTGAAAAATAAGTAATGCCAAGAGTGATTAAAACAAAGGCTACAAACATTACAATAGCTATAATATTCACCTCGCCTTTTTCTACCTTATCTATATCAAAACCTGCTGCAAATAAAAAATTTGTAAATAAAAGCGTAAAAAATATCTTTTTCATTGATAATCCTTAAAATGTATTTTGCCCTCTTGTAAGTCTTTTAAAAGGTCGTTTTCTTTTAATTGTTCTATGCATTCTTCTTGTTCTTTATCAAGATATTTATTTGCAAAAAGCGTATAAATTCCTGTTAATGCAATGACAAGTATTATGATAAATAAACCAACTATAATCCCAAGTGTTATAGAGCTTGGTCCTAGGTGATATCCTAAAATTTCAGGGAAAAATCCAACCCCTATCATAAAACCATAGTAACAAATTAACACAATTGCTGATAACCATAAGGCAAAAGTGTTTCTAAAAGAAACAAAATTGCTTAGTCTGCTTAGGGCTAGTCTTTTATTCTTTTGCATTTTAACTCCTTAAATATTATTTTTATGTGATTAATATAAATAAATTTAAATAAAAAAACAATATTAACATTATTATTTAATTTTATTTTAATACTAAATGTTACTTTTATTAACAATGTTTCAAATTTACAACTTAATAAAATAATTAAAATAGATATACAAATTTAAATAAATATTGTAAAATACGATTTTTATAGATTGAGGTTTATATGAAACTTGTTATCATTGACACAGCTTGTGCGAATTTAGCATCTTTAAAATTTAGCCTTGATAGGCTTGGTGTAAAAAGTGAAATTTCTAGGGATTTAGACATTTTACAAAGGGCTGATAAGCTTTTTTTACCAGGTGTTGGCACGGCTTTTAAGGCCATGGAAAATTTAAAAAAATTTAATCTTATTGATTTTTTACAAAATACAAAAAAGCCCTTGCTTGGAATCTGTCTTGGAATGCAACTTTTAGGTGCTTTTTCAAGGGAACTTAATCAAAAAACACTTGGGATAATGAATTTTGAAGTTATAGAATTTGAACAAAAAGATAATTTTACCTATCCTCATATGGGCTGGAATGATATAAAAAGCGATCACCCACTTTTTAAGGGGCTTGATGGGGCATTTTTTTATTTTGTACATAGCTTTTTAGTGCCTATTAATAAATACACTATTGCAAGTTGTGAGTATTCTCAAAACTTTAGTGCTAGTATTTGCAAAGATAATTTTTACGGAGTGCAGTTTCACCCTGAAAGAAGTGCTGAATCTGGCGAGATATTATTAAGAAATTTTATAAAGGAGCTATAAATGAGTACGCAATTAATTCCTGCTGTTGATTTAATAGATGGCAAAGTAGTTCGCTTAGTAAAGGGCGATTATGAACAAAAAAAAGTATATAGTTTTGATGCCTTAAAAAAGCTTGAAGAGTACGAAAACATGGGAGCTAAAATCCTTCATTTAGTGGATTTGGATGGGGCTAAAAATCCAGCAAAAAGGCAACTTAAACTCATTGAAAAAATCGCTTCAAATATAAATGTAACCTTGCAAGTTGGAGGAGGTATTAGAAGTATTCAAGATGTAAGAAATCTTTTAGATGCCGGGGTAAGTAGGGTTATTGTTGGTTCTCTTGCTATTAAAGATCCTGATTTATGCGTTAAAATTTTGCAACATTTTAGCAATGAAAACATAGTTTTAGCCCTTGATGTATTTCCTAAGGACGATGATTTTTTTGTAACAGCACATGCTTGGCAGGAAGTAAGCGATAAAAAGCTTTTATCAGTGCTTGAATTTTACGCACCACACGGGCTTAAATACCTGCTTTGTACGGATATTTCAAGGGATGGTACTATGCAAGGGGCTAATACTAGGCTTTATCATTTGATAAATGAAATTTTTTCGCACTTATATATACAAGCATCAGGTGGCGTTAATAATCTTGAAAATTTGGCAAAATTAAAAGGAATTTGTTCTGGCGTTATAGTAGGAAAGGCCCTTTTAGATGGAAGTTTTAGCGTTAAAGATGGGATTAGGGTCTTGCTTTAAGCTTTATCATTAAAAATTTAAATGCTTAATACCACAAATTTAGGACAGGTTTTTACTTCACAAGATATAGTTAAAAAATGATAAGCTTGATTAAAAATAATGGTCGTTTTTTAGAACCAAGTTGTGGCAATGGGGCGTTTTTAAGCATTTACCACAAAATAAAATCGGCATAGAAATTGATAAAAATAATTAAGGATGAAAAAATCTTACATATGAATTTTTTAACCTTAATCAAAATGAAAAATTTGACACTATAATAGGAAATCCTCCCTATGTTCGCTATCAAGATATATTAAATTCTACTAAGTCCTTGCTAAAAAATTTTAAGGATATTTTTGATTTGCACTCAAATTTATATTTATTTTTTATTTATAAGAGTATCTTGCATTTAAATAATAGGGGCGAACTTATCTTTATAACGCCTAGGGATTTTTTAAAAAGTACTTCTAGTGTTAAATTAAATGAATTTATATTTAATCAAGGAAGCATTACTAATTTTATTGATTTAGGTGATAAGAAAATTTTTAATAACGCCCAGCCAAATTGTGCTATATGGCGTTTTGAAAAGGGAAATTTTACAAGGCTTACTAGTTGTTTAAGGGAATTTACCTGCCTTAATGGACAAATTTCTTTCATAAAAAAAACGTATTTTGTGCCCTTTAATGAGTTATTTTTTGTTAAGGTTGGTGCAGTTAGCGGGGCTGATAAAATTTTTGCTAATGAAAAACTTGGCAATATGGACTTTGTGGGCTAAATTACTTGCAAAACAGGCAAAACTAAAAAAATGATTTATGGAAAATATGCAAAATTTGCCTTTATAATTTTAAATCAATGCTTATAAAAAGAAAAATTCGAAATTTTAATGAAAATAATTGGTGGTGTTGGGGTAGGAATTATTATAAGAGTTCTTTGCCACGCATTTATGTAAATACTAAAACGCGTAATAAAAGACCCTTTTTCTTGCATAAATGCAAGGCTTATGATGGCTCAATTCTAGCCATTTTTCCAAAATTTAAGACAAATTCAAAAACTCTAAAAATACTTTGTGAAAGATTAAATAACATAAACTGGCAAGAACTTGGCTTTGTGTGCGATGGAAGATTTTTATTTTCTCAAAGAAGTTTGCAAAATTGTTATTTAGATGAAAGTTTTAAAGAATTTAAAAATTTAGGCTAGAATTTACAAAATTTTTATTAAAATACTTTGAAAAAGGTTTAATAATGTTAGCAAAACGTATTATAGCTTGTTTAGATGTAAGGGATGGACGAGTTGTAAAAGGAACTCAATTTAAAAATCACGAGGATATGGGAGATATAATTGAACTAGCTAAATTTTACTCACAAAATGGCATTGATGAGTTAGTTTTTTATGATATTGCTGCTAGTGCTAGAAAGGAGCGAATTTCTAGGGCTTGGGTTGAAAAAGTAGCTATTAATATCTCAATTCCATTTTGCGTAGCAGGTGGCATTAAAAGCGAGGATGATGCTAGAGAACTTTTAGCAAATGGGGCTGATAAAATTTCCATAAACTCCCCTGCACTTAATAATCCTTCATTAATAACCTCCCTTGCAAAAAGTTTTGGCGTTCAATGCGTAGTTGTAGGAATTGATAGCTTTAAAGATAAGGAAGGAAAATTAAAGGTTTTTCAATATACAGGCGATGAAAAAACTAGTAAGCATAGTGGAAAAAATACGCTTGAATGGGTAAAACAGGTGCAAGATTTAGGGGCTGGTGAAATTGTGCTTAATATGATGAATCAAGATGGAATGAAAAATGGCTATGATTTAGAACAATTACAAAAAGTTAGAAAGATTTGTAAAATTCCACTAATTGCAAGTGGTGGAGCTGGTAACGCTAATCACTTTTTAGATGCCTTTAAAATAGGCGTTGATGGGGCATTAGCTGCTAGTATTTTTCATAAAAAATTAATTGATATAAAAGAATTAAAAGCCTATTTAAAGGCTGAAAATATCATTGTTAGGGATTAAAAATGAATGAATTTATAAATAGTATTGATTGGCAAAAGGTAAATAATCTTTTACCCGTAATTGTGCAAAATTTTAAAAGTTGTGAAGTTTTAATGCTTGGATATATGAATAAACAAGCCTTAGAAGAGAGTTTAAAACAAAAAAGAGTAGTCTTTTTTTCACGCACTAAAAATCGCTTATGGTTAAAGGGTGAAGAGAGTGGAAATTTTTTAAATATCATTGATATGGGGCTTGATTGTGATAAGGATACGCTTTTAATCTTAGCAAATCCAGTAGGAGTTACTTGTCATACAGGCAATATTTCTTGCTTTGAAGAGGTATCAAAAAAGGCTGATTTTGTATTTTTATCAAGGCTTCAAAGCCTTATAAATGAAAGAAAAAAAGCAGATGAAAATATCTCTTACACAGCAAAACTTTTTAAAAGTGGCACCAAAAGAATAGCCCAAAAGGTAGGCGAAGAAGGTGTAGAAACGGCCCTTGCTGCTACAATTAAAAATAAGAATGAATTGATAAATGAAAGTGCAGATTTACTTTTTCATTTAAGTGTTTTACTAAGCGATGCAAATTTAAGCTTAAATGAAGTCATAGCTAAGCTTAAAGAAAGGCATAAAAATTAAATGTGTAGAATTTACACAAATTTAGTTATCTTTTTTTATAGGCTTTTTTAAGCCTTTCATCTCCTGATATACTAGCTGTTTTATGGTTTGTATGTTTTTTTTGATATCTTCTAATAAAACGATTTTATAGTCCTTGTTTTCATAGGTTTTATACTGGGCATTTAAGATAAGATAAGCAAGAACGCCCTTTTTATTTAAATTTAAATTTTTTGCAAGTTTTTTTAAGAGTTTTGAATCTTGTTTATTTAGCTTTATTTTCATTTTTTCTCCTTATGAATTTTCATATTTTAGCATATTTTATCCGTTTTTAAATAACTAAAATAGTTATGATATAATCTCAAATAAAGCTACTATTATCAATATTAAAATTATAGTTGTGATTAATTTTCCATCAAGGTCATCTTTTTCATTTGCAAATTTTGCCTCTTGTGCTTGTTTTACCCTTGACAATTTTAGTCTTTTCTTGGCGTTAATTAAATCTTCATGTGTTTGTTGAAGCTTGCGTCTATCATCACTATACTTCATTACATAGCCTAAAATATAAAATATAATAATTCATTATTCACCTTTTTTATATAATAGCTAAAAGAATGTTAAAAAGCAATTTAAAGTTAATAAATTTCAAAAAAGAGATAAATACTTAGTGGCGGACAGAGAGGGATTTGAACCCTCGAAGCCCGATTAAGACTTGCACCCTTAGCAGGGGTGTGGTTTCAGCCACTCACCCATCTGTCCATTTTAAAAACGAGTATTCTAGCAAAAAATAGTTAATTTAAAACTTAAATACTTATATACCCTAGTAAAAAGGTAACTGCACAGCCAAAAATAAAGGTTAAAATTTGCTTATTTCTATCCCTTTTTATAGCAAAAAATGTGATTATAAGACCTGATACATAAAGGGCTAACATACAAAGTCCAAAGCCTATACCCATTACAGAAAAATACCACGCCCCCTTATCTTTATGTAACAAAATCATATCGCCTAATAAGCTTTTTGTTTGAGTAGTGATAGTATAAGAATTCTCATCATTTTTAGCTATACTAGCACTATAATGAAGTGAGCCTATGCTTATTTCATCGCTTTTTCTTTTTTTATTAGTTATTAACTCATCTTTTGGAAGTTTAAGCTTGTTTTCTTTTAAAAACTCCATTAAGGTCAATCTTTCTTCCCCACTATTTATAGCTTTGTTAAGCGTATAAGTGTTAGTTTTCATACCAACATCATCATGAATTCCGCTTATATAACAAATGCCAGTTATTGCATAAAGTAGGGCACAGGGCAAGAAAAAGATACTTAAATAAATGTGAATTTGACGAAAGAGTTTGTTTTTATTTATCATTTTGTCTCCTTTATTGATTATAAATAAAACGATAAAATGATAACACTCAAAAGTAAATTCAATATAAAATTTAAAATTTTAATTTATTAACGCTTTTATTTAAGCTATCAAAAAAATAGTCAACGTCCTTTTTTTCATGTGTATAATGCAAACTGGCCCTTAACCAGCCAGGCTTAAATTTTAAAGGTTGATTATCTTTTAATTTTAATAAATCATGCCCATAAGGTCCTGCACAAGCACAACCTGCCCTAGTTTGAATGTGAAAATTTTTACTTAAATAATATGCTAAATCAAAAGGTGAAAGGTCCTTTATATTAAAAGAAAAAATACAAAGTCTATTTGTTAAATTCTTTGCATAAAGTTCTAAGTCCTTGAAATTTAAGACCTTTTCAAAAAAGTATGTTTTTAATTCTTCTTCTTTTTGATTAATTGCGTTAAGCCCTATTTTATCTTTAATGTCAAAGGCAAGACCTGCTCTAATTAACTGTAAAATTCCAGGTGTTCCTCCTTCTTCTAAGGCCTCTTCATTACACAAATAATCCTGCCCTGTTCTTGAAACATAACCAACAGTCCCTCCTGCTGCAAAGCTTGGTTTAATCCCACATAATTTTTTTTTAATAACTAAAATTCCACAACCTGCCACCCCTCCTATGAATTTATGCGAACTAATAAATAAGGCATCATAAAAATCACAAGATATATTTTTATAAGGGGCAAAAGAAGATGCGTCAAAGGCTACTATACCCTTATATTTTCTAATCAAAGAAGAAATTTTTTCATAATCACTTAAAATTCCTGTTACATTTGAAGCCAAAGAAAAACTAGCTATAATCTTTCTTTTTGCATTTTTTTTTAGGGTATTTTCTAAGCTTACAAAGTCTATTTCCCCCTTCAAATTTAAAGGAATTCTTACATACTCACAAAGTCCTTCTCTAAACGAAAGTTCGTTTGAATGGTGTTCGTAAGGTCCTATTATAACAAGGGGTAAGTCTTTTTTATCAATATTTTTTAGATATTTTTCTTTTATAAAGGGTGTTACATAAATTCCCATTAATTCTTGAAATTTCTTAATAGCACTACTAGCACCCGTACCACACGAAATAACTGCAAAATCCTTACTTAAATTTAAACTTTGCTTTATGGTATTTCTTGCATTTTCGTAAAGTTCTTGCATTTTAAAGGAATTTAAGGCACTATCTGAGTGTGTATTTGCATAATATGGTAAGATTAAACGAATTTTTTTTTCTACGCTTTTTAAGGCCAAAGCACTTGCTGCAAAATCAAAATATAAGGTATTTTTTTTCAAAATTATATCATTTTTTAAATCAGTAATTTTCAATCACAAATCCTTTAAAAATTTGCTAAAATTATACAATATAAACTTTACAAAAAAGGGCAGATTATAAAATTAAGTCATTTTGCAAATGCACATAAGGAATTAAGCTTTAATCAAATAATTGATTTTTACTCGGTTTTTGGTGGCTTAAATGTAGAAAATTTTACGGGGGAACTCTTTTTAGATATTGAAAATCTACTCTTAAAAAACTACGAAAAAATAAATGCTGATTTTAATTTTAATGCCATTAGTTCTTACGCCCTTAACCTTTTAGCAAAAAATAGTCGTAAAAAATATTCTATCTTGCGTAAGATTAGCCATTTTAAAGGCCTTAGCATTATGCAAGAAATGTTAAATTTAGGTATTTTAAAGCTTGAAAAAAGCAAGGAAGAGAAATTTTTCAAAGATAAAAGATATAAGCTTAAAAAAGATTTAAGAAGCTATGTGATACAAGATAAACTAGTATTTAAGGACAATTTTACACGTTTTTTCTTTCGCTTTTTAAAATCAAATGAAAAATTGATTTTAAAGGGCGAGTTTGACATTGTTTTAAATGATATTAAATTAAATTTAGAACATTATCAAAGCTTTTGTTTTGAACAACTTGCTTGTGAGTATTTAGAAGAACAATTTCAGGTTTTAAATGTGCAAAGTTATTGGAATAAAGAATTAGAACTTGATGTTTATTATAAGGATGAAAATTTGTGTTTTATAGGCGAGGTTAAATTTAAACATAAAAAAATTTGTAAAAATATATTAAATCAATTAAAATTTAAGGCAAAAAGGCTAAATTTAACACCTGATTATTATATACTTTTTTCTAAAAATGGCTTTAGCGAACAATTTGACAAAAGTGCGGAAAAAAATGTACTTTTATATGATTTAAATGCCTTTAAAAAACTTATATAAGGAAAAAAATGAACGAACATATATTAAAAAGTCTTGATTCAAGAGAAAAAGAAACCCTGCAAAAAGGGCTTGAAAGCTTAATAGAACAAACCTATGTTATAGAAAATGAGTATAAAATTTTAAATGAAAATTATAATTCTTTAAGGGCTATGGTTAGTGAGATTATCGAAGTTTTGCCCACTGCTTTATGGATTTTAAGCCCTGAAAAAGAAATCATTTTACAAAATCACGAGGCCATTAAAAATGCTGAATTGCTTGATAAAATAAGCCTTGATAAAAGCCATTTTGAGCTTGAATTTAAGGGCAAATTTTACATAGTAAAAATTATATTACAAAGCGATAAAACAATTATCTCAGCCACTGATATAAGCGATGAAAAAAGGAATGAAAGATTAGTTAGCATGGGAAGTGTGGCTGCACATTTAGCCCATGAAATAAGAAATCCAATAGGTTCTATATCCTTACTGGCCTCAACACTTTTTTCAAGAAGTGAGTTAAAAAATAAACACATAGTTTTAGAAATTCAAAAGGCCATTGCTAGAGTAGAAAGGATTGTAAAATCCACCTTGCTTTTTACAAAGGGCGTTCATATCAATGCAAATGAATTTAATTTAATAGAGTTAAAAGAAGAATGCGAACAAGCTATAAATTCTTATAATTTTAGTGAAAATATAGAATTTAAAATGGATTTTTTAGATATTAATATAAAGGCTGATAAAGCCCTTTTAAGCTTAGTCTTGCAAAATTTAATTTATAATGGCATTGATGCCATTGAAGAAGCAGATAATGAAAATGGAAAAATGCGTATTGAAAGCTTTATTAAGGATAAAATTTTATATATTAGGGTTTTTGATAATGGCATTAATATCAAGGATGAAAATTTGGTCTTTGAGGCCTTTAAAACTACCAAGCTTAAAGGAAATGGCTTAGGACTTTGCCTTTCAAAAGAAATTATTAACGCCCATGGTGGAGAACTTAGCTTTGAAAAAGAACCTAAGAATTTTTATTTTACCTTGCCACTTTAAAATATCTAATATAAAAAAAGGTCCAGTAAAAACTAGCTATTATAAAAATAGACCCAAAGATAGCAGTTATGAAATTTAAGCCTAAATTACACTCAAATAAAAACCCTGTCATTATACTAACCAAAACACTAACGCTAAGATAAAGCATATTTGTATAGGCTATTACCCTACCATGAAATTCCTTGTTTGTGTAATGTTGTATAAGCATTAAAGTATAAGACCATAAAGAAGAGGTAAAAAAACCAGCCATCATTATACCAATACAAGAAAGATAAAAATTTTCTTGTAAAAACGCCCATAAAATAAGCCCAAAGCCCTGACCTATGAAAAAAAGATTAAGCCTTTTTGTGTTAATGATTTTACTTAATATAAAAGAACCAAAGACTAAGGATATTGCCCTAACCGAATTTAAAAAGCCTATAATTAAGCTAGAAGATAATTCATCTTTATAATTATGCTTTGCTAAAAGGGTGATTAAGGTTTCATAGGTGGTAATGCCTATTATTGCGTGTAAAATAATTAAATGTAAAATGATTTTATGCTTAAAAATATAAGCAATGCCTTGTTTTATCATTTTTAAGCTTTTGTGATTTAATCTTTTTTTAAAAGTTGGAATCCTTAAAAAAAGCAATAAACAAACGCCAAAGGCTATTAAAATACCATCAAAAATAAAGGCTAGTTGGATATTTAAAAAATATATGAAAATTCCAGCACTTGCCATGCCCGTAGTGTATGAAAGACCCCAAATAATGCTATAAATTTCATTTGCTAGTTTTAAGTCATCTTTATTTAAAATTTTAGCAACTAAACTCATTTGCGTTTGAAAATAAATTTCAGCCACACAAAGCCTTACAAATATGAGTATAAAAAGCATATAAAGCATAGTTAAATTTGTGATAAATACTAAAAAAATTATAGAAAAAAACTCAATAATAGCAGTTATTATAAGTAAATTTTTTGGCTTATTTTTTTCAACTATAATGCCATTAATTGGGGCTAGTAAAATTCCAGGTACAAAAGCTAAAAAGGCACTTGTAGAAATTGCCCAAGTTGGAGCATTTAGGGTTATTAAAAGGGTAAAGACCCCAGTTTGAGAAAACCAAGCCCCAAAATATACTATAAATTGTATAAAGGTTAAAATTCTAATATTTTTATTTCTTTTAAGAAAATTGATATAATTCATAGCTTTCATTATATCTAAGAAGTTATAATATCAAATACAATAAAAAAGGAAATTTTTTGAAAAGACTAGATAAAAAAGAAGCCCTAAATTTACTACAAAATGCTGATTTATACGAACTTGGAAACTTAGCTTATAAAAAAAAGTTAGAACTTCACCCTGATAAAATAACCACCTTTGTCGTGGATAGAAATATTAATTATACAAATGTTTGCTGTATAGATTGTGATTTTTGTGCCTTTTATAGACATGCAAAGGAAAATGATGCTTATATTTTAAGCTTTGAAGAAATTGGCAAAAAGATAGAAGAATTACAAAATATAGGTGGTACCCAAATTTTATTTCAAGGAGGGGTTCACCCTAAGCTTAAAATTGAATGGTATGAGAACTTAGTGGAATGGATTAGTAAGCATTATCCAAATATAACCTTGCATGGTTTTTCAGCAGTTGAGATAGCTTATATTGCTAGGATTAGTAAAATTTCTATTAAAGAGGTTTTAAGCAGACTTCAAAAAAAGGGGCTTTTTTCTATACCTGGGGCTGGGGCTGAGGTGCTAAGTGATAGGGTTAGAGATGAGATAGCCCCAAATAAATGTGATACAAAAACTTGGCTAGAAGTTCACAGACAAGCTCATTTAATAGGCATGAAAAGCACGGCTACTATGATGTTTGGTACCATTGAAACAGATGAAGAATTAATAGACCATTTTGAGCATTTAAGAAAATTGCAAGATGAAACGGCAGGTTTTCGAGCCTTTATCTTATGGTCCTTTCAAAGTCAAAATACTAAGCTTAAACAAAAGCACCCTGAAATTTTAAAACAAAGTTCAAATCGTTATTTAAGGCTTTTAGCCTTGGCTAGATTATACCTGGATAATTTTAAAAATTTACAAAGTTCTTGGGTTACGCAAGGTTCTTTAATAGGGCAACTTGCCTTAAAATTTGGTGCTAATGATTTAGGTTCTACTATGATGGAAGAAAATGTAGTTTCTGCAGCAGGGGCTAGTTATGAAATGAGTCAAAATGAAATGATAAGGCTTATTCGCTCCCTTGGTGAAAACCCGGCAAAACGCAATACAGCTTATGAAATTTTAGAAAGGTTTTAATGCAATACTTAGAAGAAAAAAAAGTAAAAATTCCTTTGATTTTTGAAGAAAATAATGACTTAGATATAGTAGTTTGCAAATTTGTTTTTAAAAATTGTGGTAGAAGTTATGACAAGATAGATGGGCTTTGTAAAATGTTTGCAAATTTATTAAATGAAGGTGTTGATGATAAATTCTTTAAAGAACTTGATTTTAGGGCTATAAGCTTAGAAGCAAGTAGTGGTTTTGAAAGTCTTGAACTTAGCCTTTCAATGCTTAAAGAACAAGCCAAATTTGGCTTTTTAGCCTTAAAAGAACTTTTGCAAAAGCCAAGATTTAATGAAGAAATTTTAAAACGTATTAAAATAAACACGCTTGGGAATTTAGCAAGTAAAAATAGCGACTTTGACTACCTTGCAAAGAGACTTTTAGATAAAAGCATATTTGAGTATGAAGAATTTAAAACCTCAAATAGTGGAGATGAAAAAAGCATTGAAAATATAAATTTAACGCACTTAAAAGCCTTTTACGATGATTTTATTAATCTTTCAAATCTTTGTATAGTACTTGGTGGCAAGTTAGATATTAAAGAATCAAAAACACTTTTGGGTCCTATTTTATCAATTCTTAAAAAAGGCATTATAAGCCAGGCTAAGCACTATGAACTAAGCAAAAAAACAAAGAATGAGATGCTTATTAGAAAAGAAAGCGAACAAGCTTATATTTATTTTTCAAGCCCTATTTTTATAAAAGATAGTGACAAGGATGCATACTTAGCTAAAATCGCCCTTTTTATACTAGGTCAAGGAGGTTTTGGCTCAAGGTTAATGGAAGAAATTCGCGTTAAAAGAGGACTTGCTTATTCAGCCTATGCAATGCTTGATTTAAGGACTTCTTTTCAAAGGGTTTTTGGTTATTTACAAACTAAAAATAAAAGTGCAAAAGAGGCTAAAAATATAGTTAAGGAAGTATTTGCAAATTTTATTAAAAATGGAGTTAATGAAGATGAATTAAACGGGGCTAAAAATTTTTTAATAGGCTCAACCCCTCTTCGCTATGAAAGCTTAATAAAAAGGCTAAATATCGCCTTTAGCGAGTATTATAAAGGCTTAGGAATTGGACATTATAAAAAAGAACTTGATTTTATAGAAAAGACAAAATTAAATGAGTTAAATGCCTATATAAAAAGGCATAAAGAAATTTTAAATTTAAGTTTTGCAAGCGTACAAAATGAAGCTTAGTAATGATGATTATAAACTTTTTACGCGTTTAAATCTTAAAAATGTTATAGACTTAGCCCTTTTACTACCTAAAAAAATTGAAAATTTAAATCTTACAAAGACTCCAAAGGAAAATTCAATCTGTACTCAAAGCATGGTTATTAAACATGTTAGTTTTAATAGTAATCGCTTATTTGGGATTGGATTTTGCGAGGATTTTAATTGTGACTTAAATTTTGTAATCTTTAATGCTAGGGCGTGGCATTTAAATAATTATAAAAAAGGTTCCACCATACTTTTTAACGCAACTCTTAAAATTTTTAACAATACTTGGCAAATTAGCAATCCTAAAATCCTTAAACAAGCCGGTGGCTTTCATCCAAAGTATCAAATTACAGGCATTAAAGATGAATCAATTAAAAATTTAATACAAAAATATGTAAATTATGAAAATTTAAAAGAAAGTGGCTTAGATGATGAGTATATAAATTTTTTACTTACTTTTCATAAATACGATGAAGAAAGCTACATGCTTTTTGAAAATTTAGAATTTCATAAAGATAAATTAAAATACATTGAACTATATAATTTTTTAAGACGTTTAAATTCCATAAAAACAGATATTAAAAGCCATGTGATAAAGCCCTTTGATATTAGTGATTGGCTTAAAACCTTGCCCTTTGAGCCAACAAATGACCAAATAAAGGCCATTGAAGATATAAAAAATGACTTGCAAAGTGACAAGGCAAAAAGGCGAGTTATAATGGGAGATGTGGGTTGTGGCAAGACCTTAATTTTACTTGCAGCTGCTTTAATGGTCTATCCTAAACAAGCTATTTTAATGGTACCTACTAGCATTTTAGCAAATCAAATTTATAAAGAGGCAAAAAAACTTTTGCCAGATTTTATAAATATTTTATTTCTTACAAAAAACAATAAAGAAAAAGAACTTAACGAAAAAATCAAAAATGCAAATTTAATAATAGGCACACACGCCCTACTTTACATAAAATCCCACCAAGCAGTACTTATAATGATAGATGAACAACACCGCTTTGGTTCAAATCAAAGACAAGGAATTTATGCTTTAAGTGATAACGAGTTAGCCCCTCATTTTGTGCAATTTTCAGCCACCCCTATACCAAGAACCCTAAGCATGATACAATCATCCCTTTTAAATTTTAGCTTTATTAAACAAATGCCCTTTGTTAAGGATATTCAAACTATTTGCATTCAAAGAAAGGATTTTTTAAATTTAAAGGCAAAGATTGATGAAGAAATAGCCCAAAATCACCAAGTAATTATTATCTATCCCCTTGTTAATCAAAGCGATAAAATTCAATATAAATCACTTGAAGAAGCCAGTTCTTACTGGCAAACAAACTATAAAAATGTCTTTATAACACATGGCAAGGATAAAAACAAGGATGAAATTTTAGTTAATTTTAGAGATAAAGGCGATATTTTGCTAAGTACCACGGTCGTTGAAGTTGGGATTTCTTTGCCTCGCCTAAGCGTAATTATTATAATAGGGGCTGAAAGGCTAGGTCTTGCAAGTTTACATCAACTTCGTGGCAGGGTTGGTCGCATAGGGCTTAAAAGCTTTTGTTATCTTTATACTAATCTTAATGAAATTCCACAAAGACTAATTGATTTTTCAAATACCCTTGACGGCTTTAAAATCGCTGAAATGGACCTTAAAAATCGCTTGAGTGGTGATTTAATAGGAGGACTTATCCAACATGGCAATGATTTTAAATTTTTTGATTTTGCAAACGATGAAGCAATCTTACAAAAAGTACAAAAAGATTTAAAAAGCTAAGGGTATATCATGAATTTATCAACACTTAATTGCGTTATTTTATGTGGTGGTAAATCAAGCAGAATGAAACAAGATAAAAGTCTTTTAAGCATAAGTGAGAATGAAAATTTAACACAATTTTTAATTGATAAATTTAAAGGCATTTTTAAAGAGGTCTTTGTAAGTGCTAAAAATGATAAATTTAACAATGTCTTTAAGCTTATAAAAGATGATGAAAACTATGATTTTTATGCCTCAATGCTCGGGCTTTATTCTATTTTAAAGACCTTTAAAAATGAATTTGTCTTTATAATTTGCGTGGATTACCCCTTGATAGAAAAAAAACACATTGAAAAAATGGCTACTTTTTTAGATAAAAATTATAAAGCCATAATCGCACAAAGTAAGCAAAAAAAACATTTTTTATGTGGTTTTTATCATAGTAGTTTAGCTAATTTATGTAAAGAAAATTTAGATAAAAACGAACTTAAAATTGAAAATTTGCTTAACAATATCCCTTATAAAAGCGTTGAATTTGACGATGAAAAAAGCTTTTTAAACTTAAATTTTTATGATGATTATTTGAAATTTAAAGGGCTTTTATGAAAAAAATATTTTTTTATTTAAGCCTTTTTACCTTTTTATATGCAAATAGCGAACTAGAACAGGTCTTAGAATATGAAAAAAACGGCGATTATGAAAGGGCCATGAAAATTTATAAAAAAATAGCCTTGCAAAAAAGCGATATAAATAAAAGTTTAAGCTTAACAAAAAAACCTACAAAAAACGAAGAAGAAGAAAATAATATTTTTTCAAACATAGCCTTAAAAAACTATCTTGGCAAGGAACAAAGCTTTAACCCCTTTGGAATTAGTGCTTATAAAATGAATTATTTTTTGCCTTATTCTTATAGCTTTAAAAATTTAGAAAATGGCAATAGCAAATACGAGGTAAAATTTCAATTAAGCATTAAAAAAATGCTTTTTGAAAACCTTATGGGACTTGATGAAAAGTATTATTTTGCCTATACTCAAACTTCTTGGTGGCAAATTTATAAACACTCATCACCTTTTAGAGAAAATAATTATCAGCCTGAGTTTTTTATAGATTTTCCCTTAAATTTTGAAGAAAATCACCTTTTAAATACGCTTAGATTTGGGCTTTTGCATGAGTCAAATGGACAAGGGGACGCTGAGCTTAAATCGCGTTCTTGGAATAGAATCTATCTTAGTACCACGCTTTTTTATGATAATTTTATCTTTGTACCTAGAATTTGGTATAGAATACCCGAACCAAGAAATAATGATGACAACCCTGATATAAGGCATTATATGGGAGCCTTTGATATTAATTTAGGATACGTTGGAAAAAATTTTTTTGTAAATTCTATGTTTAGAAATAATCTTGATTTTAGCGACAATAAAGGGGCTACCCAGCTTGATTTTGGATACGACCTTTTTGATAATGGGGTTTTTTGGTATGTACAATACTTTAATGGCTATGGAGAAAGCTTGATTGATTATAATCGCTATATACAACGTCTATCTATGGGACTTTTAATAGCTTACTAAGGATAAAAATGAAGACAAAATACAATTTTTTTAATAACACAAAATTCGCCTTGCAAGGCATTTTAGCTATGCTTAAAGAAGAAATGGCATTTAGAATAGAATTATTTTTTATACTTCCTTTAATCATCATAAGCCTTTTTTTGCCTATAAGTTTGATTGAACACTTATTTTTAATCCTTGTTTTATTTATCATTTTAATAGCTGAGTGTATAAATTCAGCCATTGAAGCCTGTGTGGATTTAATAACTGACAAATGGCACATAAAGGCAAAAATGGCAAAAGATTGTGCTAGTGCTGGAGTTTTTTTTAGTATAATTTTAGCCCTTATAACTTGGCTTAGCATTTTATTTGTTAATTTTTTCTAAGCACTCATTTATACGAATTTTTAAAGAAGTAGTATCTAAATTTAAAGATTTTAAAACATCTTGGGTCTTACCATGGGTTATAAAACTATCTTCAAATTCAAAGCTAAATAACCTTACTTGCAAATTTTCTTTTTGTAAAAAATCATTTAATAAAGTAGCTACGCCACCTATCTTAGCACTATCACTAAATATAAACCAAATCTTGCATTTAGTAGCTACTTTTATTAAAAGTCCTTTATCTAGTGGCTTAGCAAAGATTAAATCAATAAAATTTGCAAGATCCTTAATGCCATCATTTTCATAAGCCTTTAATACCTCAAAAGCACGGCCACAGCCCTGACCATAACCTATAAAAGCAATGTTACTATTATTTTCGATAAGCCATTCACCCTTGCCAAGCTTTATCTCGCAGGGGCTAAATTCATCATTTAATATAAAAGCCCCCCTAGGATAACGAAGTCCCAAAGGACCCTTGTGAAAATATGCGTATTCCATGATATTTTTCATCATATTTTCATCCCTTGGGGCGATTAAACTTAAATTTGGAATAGGGGCTAAAAAGCTAATATCAAAGGCCCCTTGGTGAGTTTCTCCATCTTCTCCTACAATACCAGCCCTATCCATAGCAAAGACAACATTTAAATTCATAATAGCACAATCATGAATTACCTGATCGTACGCCCTTTGTAAAAAGGTGCTATAAATAGCTATAAAGGGCTTAAAACCTTCCTTTGCCATAGCCGCCATAGAAGTAACTGCGTGTTGTTCGGCAATTGCCACGTCCCAAAAGCGATTAGGATAAAGTTCAATTAAGTTCTCAAGCCCTGTTCCACTAGGCATTGCAGCAGTTACGCCTACTACATTTTTGTATTTTTTTGCCAAACTTAATAAATTTTCACTAAAAATTTGAGTGGCTGTCTTTTTACTCTCACTTGCTTTAATGCTTTGTCCACTTTTTATATCAAAGGCACTCACCCCATGCCATTTTGCCTCTTTTTGTTCGGCTAAAACATAGCCCTTACCCTTAATGGTTTTAGCATGGATAACGCAAGGCTTTAGCATGGATTTTGCTTGTTTTAAAGCACTAATTACTTCTTTTATATTATGCCCATCAATAGGCCCTATATATTCAAGTCCAAGTTCTTCAAATAAAAATCCAGGGCTTAATAGCTTAAAAGTTTCTTCAAAACGTTTAGCCATATAACTAGCCCCATCGGGTAAAAATTCAAGCATTTTTTCTACTCTTTGCTTAAATTTTTGATAAAAAGGCGTAGCCATAGTTTGAGAAATATATTTTGAAATAGCCCCTATTGGCTTACTTATACTCATCTCATTATCGTTAAATATAATAATGCAAGGATATTTATTATCCCCTAACTCATTTAAGGCCTCATACGCCATTCCAGCACTTAATGCCCCATCACCTATCATAACAACAGGAATACGATTTTCATTTTTTAAAAAAATCGCCTTACAAGCCCCTATTGCTAAGGATATTGAGGTACTAGAATGACCTGCTATAAAATAATCTCCATCTTCAACCTTAGTATAACCACTAAGCCCATTAAATTGACGCAAACTTTCAAATTTATCTTCTTTTCCTGTTAATAATTTATGTGCGTAAGATTGGTGAGATACATCAAAGATAAAGGGATTAGTTTTGTAATCAAATACATAGTGCATAGCAATGCTAAGTTCTATTACGCCTAAATTTGAGCTAAGATGCCCTCCATTTTTGCTAACTACATTTATGATTTTTTCACGCAAATTTTTAGCTAATAAATTTAACTCATCTATTTTTAAATTTTGTAATTCTTCGTGTGTATAGGCTAATCTATCATTCATTATTTATCATTTTTTTAACCTTAACAAGCCTATTATTAAGGTTTGATTCTATATTACCAGCATCGCTTAAAATCACAACACTGCCCTTTGTTATGGCATCATCAAGGCTTATTTTTATATGAGTGTTATCTTCAAATTGAGCCTTTAAGTATTCATAATCAGCCGCACTTACCTTTAACTCAATAGCACTTGCCCCCTTTAACTCACTTAAAAGGTCCTTTGCTAAAGCATAGGCAATTTTAGCCGAGTTTTTATCAAGTTCTTTTAAAATAACTTCTTTTGCTATATCAACTGCCGTGTCTGCTAATTCTTTTTCATTTTGGGCTATAAAATTATCCAAATTCTTACAAGCTTCTTCAAGCTTAGCCGTGCTTTTTACATATCTATCTTTAAGTTCTACCATTTCTTTTTCAAATTCAGCCTTAGCCTTTTCATAACCTTCTTTTGTGTATTTTTCCTTAGCGTTTTCAAGTTCGCTACTTAGCCTATTATTAAATTCACTTTCTTGGCTTTCTACTTGCATTTGTAACTTAATAATATTATTTGACATTTCATCCGTTTTTTTAAGCAAATCTTCAACAAAGCTTGGTTGAAAGGCAAGGGGAGTTTCTTTTTCTTCTTCAAAGTTCTCTTCTTTTTCCTTTTCTTCCTTAATCTCTTTTGTTTCTTTATCTTCTTTATGCTCACTTGGCTTTTCTTCTTCTTCTGGCTTAGAAAATTCAGAAATTACCTTAAAACGATAACCTTCAACCACATGTTGATTCGAGGTTTCATTTGAAATGACATTACTTCTAGTTACCATATCTTACGCCTATTCTATCATCTCATCAGCGTCGCCTGTTTGCACAAGCCCTTGTTCTGCAAGTTTTTGAACAACTTCAACGACCTTTCTTTGTGATTCTTCCACATCTTTAACACGCACAGCACCCAAAAAGCCCATTTCTTCTAAGAAGGCCTCACTTGCACGTGAAGACATATTAGAAAGGAATTTTTGTTTTAATTCCTCGCTAGCACCCTTTAATCCTATCATTAAATCGCGTTTATCAGCAGCTTTAAGAATTTCCCTTATAGCTTGAGTACTAAGTTTTTGTATATCATCAAAGGTAAACATTAATTCTTTAATGGTTTCAGCCAAACGTTCATCGCTTTGTTCTATATAAGTAATAGTAGATTTTGATGCCTTTTGACCTAAGCGGTTAAGTACTTCTGCAACGGCCCTTGGCCCTCCAACTTCAACCTTATAAGAAGTAAGGCTTTCAAGCTTGCTTTCAAGGACAGCTGATACCCTTTTTATAATGCTTGGCGAAATATCGCCTAGATTTGCCATTCTTATAACTACCTCAGCCCTTAACTCATCACTAAAATATTCCAATGTTTCAGCTGCATGAATTGAGTCCATGTGTGCTAAAATAAGGGCTATTGTTTGTGGGTGTTCTTTTGTGATAAAGTCTGCTAATTGTTGAGGCTTAATTTGTGCAAGGTATGCAAAATTTTGATTATTTTCCATACTCTTAGTTAATTTTTCTAAAATTTTATTAGCTATATCAGGTCCAAAGGTCCTAAATAAAATTTCCTTAGCATACTCTAAACCACCACTTTTTATGTATTGATTAGATTGTAAAAGGGTATAAAATTCTTCTAAAACTGCTGTAGCTACTGAGCGGTCGACAGATTTTGCCACTGCTATATAGCGAGAAATTTCAGTAATAACATCTATTTCCATATGTGAAAAAACGGAAGTTGTCGCATCTTCTCCAAGTTGTATCAAAAATATCGCAACCTTTTCAGGCATTGATAAATCATCATAAACCATTTTTTGTTCTTCGGTAAGCTTAATCATTATAAGTCCTTATTCTCGCTAAATTCGCTATCATTTTGAATTAAATTTTGTAAAAGGGCTGAAATTTCCTCACTTTTATCGGTCACTAGCCCACGCAGTTTTTCAAGTAAAACGTCATATTGTATAGAATCTTCATTGAAATTATCACCAAAACCAAGTTGTTCTTCAACCTTTTTCCTAGCCGCGTTAAATTTCTCTAAGGTATCTTCTGCATCATCAAGCACAGCATTTGGTCCTTCTTGTGCTTCTTCTTGTGCGGCTGCATCTTCAAGCATTTTTTGCATAAATGGCGCGATAACCTTTTTATAGAAGAAAAATAACAACACCGCTGCGATTAGGTATTTTACAGGAGGTATAAATGGTTCAACAAAACGACCATAGAAGGTCTTAACCTGACTTTCAACCTTAGCACTTTCTTGGTGGAAAGGTAAATTTTGAACTACTACGCTATCCCCTCTTGCAGCGTTAAAATTTATAGTGCTTTTTACTATATTTTCAATACCGCTTAATTGTTCAGGCGTTAATGGTACATATTGATTAGTAACTATCCCATTTTCATCGGCTATATCTTGATATTTGCCATCAATTGTAACAGCAGCAGAAATTCTAATAGGTACGCCAAATTGCTTTTTAGTATTTGTTATAGTCTTTGAAAGTTCGTTATTTGTAGTAACTTGGTCCTTGCTATAAGTTTCTCTTAAACCATCACCTTCAAGCCCTTCTACTGGTCCTATATTTGAAACAGCCCCAGGTACGCCTTGTACTTCTTTATCTTTTCTACCATCTTTTCTTTCAGACAAAGTTTGTTCACTTCTAACTATGGCATTAGGGTCATAAATTTCAGATTGGGATTCTTGTTTTGAAAAGTCAAATTCTATATTTACACTAACTTCTATTTTATCCCTACCACCGGCAAAGGGTGCTAAGGAATTTACAATCTTTTCTTCAAGTTCGCTTTCATAATCCCTTTTATACTTTACCTCAGCAGCAATAATATCTGAATCATAGGCTTCTTGTTCATCAAGGGTTATACCATTTTGATCACTTATCCTAACATTTGCAGGAACTAGTTTTGGCACAGCATGAGATACTATATTTTTAATACCATCTATTTGTTTTCTAGTAAGCTTTAAGCCCTCTCTTATATTTACCACAACAGAAGCAGTAGGGGGCTTTTGTCTATCTACAAAGGTGCTTTCCTTTGGGATAGCCACGTGAACAACAGCACTTTTAATAGGTTCTAAAGTTTCAATAGTCCTTGCAAGCTCGCCCTCTAAGGACCTTTGCGTTTGAATATCTAGTTCTCTAGTAGTTATACCAAATTTAGTAGAATCAAAGCTTTCCCAGCCTATGCGACTTTCTTTAATAAGCCCTTCACTAGCTATAAACATTCTTTGACGATAAACCTGATCAGCTGGTACTAAAATAGTATTTTCATCTCTTAATCTATAAGGAACGCCGTTTTGTTCAAGCCTTGTTACAATGGCAGCTGATGAACTTGGGCTTACATTTTCAACCAAAACAGCATAACCATCACCAACTCCGCCAGTACCACGACTATATAAGCTAAGTCCTACTAAAAAGCCAACAACAACGACAATAGAAGCTGCAATAACGATTCTTTGTTTGCGAGTGAGCTTTTGATAAATTTGCCCAATCTGCAATAACATCGTCTTATAATCCATCAATACCCTCTAAGCGATAATAAAAATTTTTTAGCTATCTTCTTGTAAAATTTTTGCAAATTCATCAAAAAATTTCGCATTCTCCAAAGGCGTCCCTATTGTGATACGAACGGCGTTTAAGCCATAGCTTTTTAAATTTCTTATTATTATACCTTTTTTAAGCAAATTTTCAGCGATAAGTGTACTATTTTTTTTATCTTTGAATAAATAAGTAATGAAATTTGTATAACTTGGTATAAATTCAATACTATTTTGTATAGCAAAATCCTCAAATTTTTTCATCTCATCAAGATTATTTTGCAAGGTTTTTTGAGTAAATTCATTATCTGTCAAAGCAGCAACAGCAGCCTTTAAGCTTAAATTTGTCACATTAAAAGGAGGTCTTAATTTATAAAGTGCCTTGATTATCTTTTCATTAGCTATGCCATAACCTACGCGCAGCCCCCCAAGTCCATAAAGCTTAGAAAAGGTTCCTAAATAAAGCACATTGTCAAATTCCTCTATTAATGCCTTAGGCTTTAACTCCTTATTTTTATCCTTAAAACTTGCAAATTCATTATAAGCAGCGTCAAGTACCACTAAACAATCCTTATCCACCTTTCTTATAAATTTTCTAATAGCAACGCTATCTAAACACTCGCCCAAGGGGTTATTTGGCACACATAAAAAGATAATTTTAACCTTATCTTTGTGTTTTTTATAAAGGTGTTTAAAATTTTTAAGATTATGTTCAATGCTCTTTGTTTTATAGCATTTTGCCCCAACTTGCTTAGCATAAATTTGATACATAGCAAAGCTTACCCCACTTTGCAAACAAGCATGTTCATCATTTAACTTTGCATGAACTGCAAATTCAATTATTTGGTCGCTCCCAGCACCTATTATAAGCTCATTTTCATTAATGCAAAATTTAGCACTCAATGCTTGTTTTAACTCGGCCATACTATCATCAGGGTAGCGATTTGCCTTATTTGCATTTGCTTGTAAGCTTTCAATAACCTTTGAAGAAGTCCCATAAGGATTTTCATTACTAGCAAGTTTTATAACTTCACTAAGCCTGTACTCCTTAGCAATTACTTCTATATCCTTGCCAGGTTCATAAGTAGCTATATTATCTAGCACAGCATTAAATTTCATCTTAGCTCCTTTTAAAATTTTCATTAATAAAAAATTTTATCAAAAATTCCTTTATAGTTAATTTTTTTTAAAAAATTCTCATCTTGCAAAAGCTTAAAAATATGCGATTTTCCTATATGCCTACAACCATTTGTAGCTAAAGAACTATATTTAAGCCAATTAGCATTTAAAAAAAATTTATCAAGTTTATTTTTTAAATTTTGGTTTTGATAAATAATTGCTATGCCACTTTTATATTTTACCTGAGAAAAATCACTAACCACAGCATTTTCCTTAAAAAAAGTGCTTGAAAGATAAAAATTTGCCTTTTTGTTAAAAATCCATTCTTTGCCACATTCTCTATTTTTAGCCAAAGAAACGATAATCACCCTTAAAATATCATTGAAAGGTTCTTGCTTTTCTTTTTGTTTATACCAGCTAAATTCGTTTTTTTCTTGTTTGTAATTTTTACTCCAAATTTGAAAGCAACATTTAACATCCTTTTCTTTTCCATTGCTTAAATAAAAAGAATTCTTAGCTAAAACTTCTTCATATAATAAATTAAAATCCTTAACCTTATATCTAATAGACTCCTTACCTAAGCTTTGAAAAAACATAGGCAATATAAAACACACAAAATCAGCCTCCTTAGAATGCTTTATAAATTCCAATGCCAAAACCCCACGATGCCCAAAAGGTGGTTTTCCTATAACGATTAATGGCTTTTTTGGCAAAGTAAAATTTAAATAATTAGTTTGCAAAATATCAAAAGAACTTTTATTTATATCTACGCCTATTTTTTTATGTGGCAAAAGCTTATAAAAACAACCATCCCCAACACTTGGTTCAAGCCAGGTATATTTTTTAATATTCTCATACTTGCTAATGATTTCCTTGCTTTTTTCAAAAAGATATTGTGCGATTTTTGGCTTTGTAAAATACTCATCGAAAATATTTTCATTATTTTCTTTCATAAGCCCACCATTTATATATTTTAACAATTCACTCTCCTGCTAAATACGACCCAAGCCATACTACGTCGCTACCCTTTAGTGCCCTTTGTACATTTTCATCATCAATGTGACCTTCAAAATCTATATAAAAACTATGTATAAATTCTCTAGTTTTAACAGGTCTTGATTCAAGCTTTGTTATATTGATATTTTCTTTTTTAAATTGTTCTAAAAAGGTACTTAAACTTCCTGGCGTGTGTGCAGTGTGTGCTAGAATCGAGGTTTTACAATTTGGCATTTTTGGATTTTTAATATCACTTAGTATTAAAAATCTAGTCCTATTTGCCAGGTTATCTTCTATTTTTTCAAATAAAATCGGCACATTATAAAGCTTAGCAGCTATCTTAGAACAAATAGCAGCTGAGTATTCATCTTGTGAGGCTAGATAAGCAGCTTGTGCAGTTGATTTACTAGGGATAAACTCAATCTCGCTTAAGGCGTGGCTTTCTAAAAATTTTCGGCATTGATTATAGCCTTGTGGATGAGAATAAATTCTTTTTAACTCCTTTAAATTCTCATTAATACCCACAAAAGAATGGTGTATATCCATATAAATTTCACCAAAAATTTTAATCTTAGTGTATTCGCCTAAGCAATCAAGGGTTATACCAACAGCCCCTTCTGTATTATTTTCAATGGGTACAACTCCATATTTTGCCTCCTTATTCATAAGTTCTTTAAAGACATCTTCTATATTTGAAAGGGCTATATACCTACTCATAGCCCCAAATCTAGCCCTAGCAGCTTGGTGTGAGTAAGTTCCTTCAGGTCCTAAATAAGCCACACTTTGAGGCATTTCTAAATTCCTTGAAACTGCAAAAATTTCTCCATAAATGGCCTCGATAGCATTTTGGTCTAACAAGCCTTTGTTGTTATTTTTAAGGCGATTAATTATAGCACGTTCGCGTTCAGGCCTATAAATAGCACTACCTTGACTTTTTTTAAATTCCCCAACGTTTTTAACATAAGCCATTCTTTCATTTAAAAGCTTTAAAATCGCATCATCAACTGCATCAATCTTAGTTCTTAACTCATCTAGCATGTCAATCCTTTCATAAATTCTAAAACACTTGGATAAACACCCTTTAAAATACTAGTATCAAGCCCCTTAGTATCTGAAATTTTACCACTTAAAACCAAAACACAACTCATTCCAAATTCCTTTGCCTTTACTAAATCACCCTTATAATCATCGCTTATTATACAAATATCTTCAAATTTAGCGTTTTCATTTTGCATTTTAATTAATTTCAAAGCCGTTTCATAAAAGGCCCTACTAGGCTTTCCGACCACTTCATATTCAAATTCATAAGCATTTTTAAGCATAGCCATAATGCTACCAACCCCAGGATATGATAAATTATCCTTTTTATAAATGCTTGTTTCATGCATAGCTATCATTTTAACGCCCTTTTTTGCAAATTCTATCATATTTGCAAAGTCCTTAAATTTAAAATCATCATAACTAGCTACCAAAACAGCCTTAGGGCTTTGATATTCAAGCGTAAAACCTAATTCTTGCAAACTATTTAAAAACTCCTCTGCCCCATAAGCAGCCACCTTGCAAGGCTTGATTAAATTCTCAAATACATAAAAAGGGTCTAAATACGCATATTGCTTTATATCAAGACCTTGTTTTCTAAGTGTGCTTAAAAAATCAAGTTTTTTTGTATTGTTTGTGATAATCACATAAGGTAGATTATTTGCATTTAAAAAGCCTATAAGTTCTTTTGCACCTTCGATTAAGGATTTATCTTTATCACTTAATAAGGTCCCTTGTACGTCGATAAAAAACATAGTTTACTCCAAAAAAATTTTAAAATTATAGCAAAGAATTTTTTATAATTTATTTTTTAAAAAATTTGTTATAATCAGGCTAAAATTTTTAAGAAGTAAATTATACAAAATTATGAAAAATACTTAAATATGAACGAAAAAAAACATCTTGTAACTTCTTTAATGAACGCAGAGAAAAGAAAGGCTAAGTTAAAGGCAGATTTACAAAGCAAGTTAAAGGATGCTAAGAACTTAATCAAATTTTTAAAGAAAGTATTGATGAACCAGAAATAAAATATAAAGAACCTAGCAAGGCTTTATTAAAAGCTATTAAAGAAGTTGAAAATGGTGAAGTATACGGACCCTTTGATACTATAGAAGATGCAATGAAGTTTTTAGAAAAATGAAACTAAAATTTACTAAATCATTTAAAAAATCCTTTAAAAAGCTAAATGATAGCGATAAAGCATTATTTAAAGATATTGCAAAAAAACTACAAAATAACGAAATTTTATATAAAAAATATCACGACCACCAACTTATAGAAAAATTTAAAGATTATAGATAATGCCATTTAAAACCAGATTTGCTTTTAATATATCAAAAACAAGAAGTAGAACTTATTTTATATTGTATTAATATAGGTTATCATAGTGAGCTTTTTTAAAAAAGCTCAAAATTTAACATTTTTAAAATTTTTCCCACAAAACCCCTAAACTTTTTTTTTAATCAAGCGATATAGTGAGTAACAATCGCATGGATGCGATTGAAATTCATTCCAAAAAGGATTTACAATGGGATTTCGTATTAATACAAATGTCGCAGCTCTTACTGCCCAAGCTAATTCTACAAAAAATAGTAGAAGCTTAGACCAATC
>NZ_VJNT01000023.1:0-327 GCF_008633895.1 Campylobacter sp. LR264d | reverse complement strand
AACTGAGGTTGAGATAACTACATCTCTAAAAGTAAAGTCTTCAATACCATTATAATTTTTAATGGTTAAAGAAACTGTTCCACTACTAAGAGATTGAGAACCTGTTTCAAAACGAGTAACGCCTATTTTAGATGATTGAGTAGCACCTATACTAGCACTTACTGTTGTGTTTGATTGAGAACCGATTTGAAACTCTTGGTTAGTAAAGCTACCACTTAAAAGTTGTTTTCCATTAAAAGAAGTAGTGTTAGCTATGTTATCTAACTCTTCCATTAAACGATTAATATCTGCTTGTAGCATTGTCCTAGTAGCCAAGCTTTGTCCATC
>NZ_VJNT01000022.1:0-1389 GCF_008633895.1 Campylobacter sp. LR264d | reverse complement strand
AAATAAAGTTCTTTAATAATTTGTAAATTACCATTATCATAAGCCATTTTAGCATATTGAAAAGCCTTTTCATGTAATTTTTTATGATTAGCAATCTTTGCGTTTAAAAAGCATAGATAAGGGAATTTGCTATTTATTTTTGCGTTTAAAAAATCATTAGTAAGTGTGTTTATTTGAAATTCAAAAAATAACGATATAAACTCATTGTAACGAGTATTGAAAATAAAGCTTAGATAACGATTTGCTTTTTTATATTCTTGTTTTAAAACTAAATTTGCTATTATGTGAATTCTATATTTATCATTATCTAAGTCATTTTTTAAGGCCTGTCTTAAATAATATATTAAAATATCGTAATTTTCTTTTAAATTCCTAGCAAGTATAAAAAGATGAAAATAAGACAAAGCCTTTTGCATAGGATGAAGATTTAAAATATCAATATTTTTTTCTAAAAATTCATATCTTTGTTCTTCGCTAAAATACCTAAGTGTATCTATACCTTTTAGATTTTTATTCATATATCTAGCAAGTTGAGGCACTGATGAAACAGCAGAAGAATAAAGTTCTTTGGCACAACTCATAAAGGCAATATCAAAAAAGAATAATTCTAAATTTGGTCTTTTCCAATCCCTAATCTTATTTGCACTAATTACATTTTTACTATTTACAAAATCACAAAGTTTATCTATTGATTCTACATCTTCTGAAAATATTATAAATTTTTTATTAGGATTTGCCTTAATAATTTGCAAGGCAAGTTCAAAATAAGTAGCTCGGAAAATAATTTCATCTTTTTTTCTCCAATTACCAAAATATACCACATCCCCAGCCCTTAAATTTATAACATTATAATCATTAAATTCTAAAGCCTTATTCTTAGCTTCTTTTATAATTGCTTTCACATTATCGCTAAATTCTATATCTTTATTAAAGGCATTTTCAATCCTAAGTCTATCTGTCATATCATCTTCATTTACGAATCTCGGCGGTCCAATGGTTATAAAATTAGCATTATCTACACTTAAAAATTTTTCTTGTAACTCATCAAAATTTTTAAAAGTGTTAATATCAAAATCTCTTTTTGGTAATTTATCTATATAATATTTTTTTATAAAAGTAGGTGAAAAAATTTCTTCTTTTTCCATAACACAAAAGCCAATTGTTTTTACTCCATCTTCTCCCTTAAAATCAGTGCTTAAATGAGCTTTTTTAAAGCCTTCAGTATTTAACCATGCAAATTTAACGAAATTTTTATTACCGAGTCTATTTGCTAAATAAAAATAATAAGATAAATTAACTAATCTAGCCCCAAGTCCATCATATTTAAAATATATTAAATAATTCATTTTTTCTCCACTTAAATAAAAAAGTTTGAAAATTGCTGTTTTC
>NZ_VJNT01000021.1:0-181935 GCF_008633895.1 Campylobacter sp. LR264d | reverse complement strand
GCAAACCTATTTTTTAATAAGCCAGATAAAATCAGCCTCGTGTTCGTTTTTTTCGTTACTTACAAGGGCGATTACCACTACTTTTTTATCTGTTTTTAAATCCTTAATGTGCAAGGGAACGCCTACGCTTTTATCTGTGTGAAAATTCCCGGCTATTAAAATGCTAGAATTATTAGCTTCTACTAGCTTTTTAGCCATGTTTCTATCTTTGTATTGTTGAATTTGAACAAGTTTATTTAAATAATTTTCTTCTGTTTTATTAGGGTGAAAACTAGCGATTAATTCTTTAATCTTGCTTTGTACCTTTTCATTTGTGGAATTTTCGCCTTTGATTAATTCATAACCCTTATAAATAGTGCTTATTTCATCTTTGCTTAAATTTCCAGCTATGATATTTGAATTTGAGTAAAAGGTAGTTTCAAGGAGTAAATCATAACCCTTGCCCCAGTTTTCATTAAAGGTTAGGGCTTTTAATAAATCATCTTGTTTAATATTACTTTTATTAGATTCTGCTTTATTGATAGCCTTTTGCTGGTTATTGTCAAACATTTCAAAGACTACATTATAATCTTTTCTTTGAGTTAGGGCCTTTAAAATTTCATTTTGAGCTACATGAATTTTAATTTTATCGTGTTCTTCGCCAAGTAAAATAATATCATACTCATAAATTTTATCTATAAATTCATTAAAGCTTAAATAAAGATTAGAACTTACTTCTTTTATGGTATAGTCCTTATTTTCTTCTAGTTTTATATTTTTATAAGAACAAGCCGTAATTAGTAAGGTCAAAAAACAAGCAAATAAAATTTTCATAATGCCCCTTTATTCTAAACTTACGCCCTCGTTAATCACAACCTCGCCTATTATAAAAGCATCGCTATTTTCAAGCACCTTATTTACATTTGTAGCTGATACCACTAAGGCTAAGCCAACACCCATATTAAAGCTTCTATACATTTCATTTTCTTCTACCATTTCAGATATTTTATAAAAAATTTCAGACGTTTTTAAATGGTGTTTATGAATGACAGCTCCAAGTCCTCTTGGGAAAATGCGAGGTAAATTTTCTAAAAGCCCACCTCCTGTAATGTGTGCTAAGGCGTTAATATAAGGCTTTAAATTTAAAAAATCCTTAACATAAATTCTAGTAGGGGCTAGTAAAATATCTATTAAATTTGCTCCTTCAATCTTATCATCGAATTTTAAATTCATTTTTTCAAAAAGAACCTTTCTAGCTAAAGAATAGCCATTTGAATGAAGGCCCGAACTTGGCAAGGCTAGGATTAAATCGCCATTTTTTACAAAGTTACTCCTATCAATCTCATCTTCTTCTGCCATTCCTACTGCAAAACCTGCTAAATCAAAATCATCCTTTTGATACATTGATGGCATTTCAGCCGTCTCACCTCCTATTAGGGCACAATTTGCTATTTTACAACCTGTAGCAATGCCCTCAACTACCTTTGTAGCTACTTCTATATCAAGTTTAGCACTAGCATAATAATCTAAGAAAAATAAAGGCGTGGCAAAATTACAAATCAAATCATTTACACACATGGCAACTAAATCCTGCCCTATGGTGTCAAATTTCTTACTATCAATAGCAAGTCTTAATTTAGTCCCAACCCCATCAGTAGCCCCTAAAATAACAGGCTTTTTAAAATTATTTGGCAAACGAAAGGCACCAGAAAAAGAACCGATTGAACCTATAACATTTTCATTAAAAGTGTTTTTAACAAGGGGTTTAATCCTTTCAACAAAGGCGTTTCCATTGTCTATACTAACCCCAGCATCTGCGTAAGAAAGTTTCATTTATTTACCTTTAAGAATTTAAAGGGTATTTTAACAAAAATTTTTTAAACAAGGCATAATATGAAAAATGCTTTTATAGTAAGTGCTAGTATTGCTTGTGGGAAAAGCACTTTTTTAGAAATTGCTAAAAATATGGGCTTTAAAACACTAAGTGCTGATAGTATTGCCCATGAAATTTTAGATAGTAATGCTAAAGAAATTAATGCTTTATTTTTAAACAACGAGCTTTTAGAAAATGATAAAATCAATAGAAAAAAACTAGGTCAGGTTATCTTTAATGATAAGAATGAAAAAAAGAAATTAGAAAATTTTATGTTTCCAAGAATTAGGGCTAAAATTTGTGAAGCAATTGAAATTTTAAATAAAAAAAACAAGCCCTTTTTTATAGAAATTCCTTTGTTTTTTGAAAGTAATTTTTATAAAAATTTAGGACAAAGTATTTTAATATACACCCCAAAAGAACAAGCTTTAAAAAGGCTTATGAAAAGAGATAACATAAGCAAAGAAGATGCCCTTATTCGTTTAAATTCTCAACTTGATATAGAAGAAAAGAAAAAATTAGCCGATTTTGTAATTTACAATACTACTTCTTATGAAAATTTTCAAGAAGAATGTGTTAAATTCATACAAAGAATCAAAAAGGGAGATTTATGATTTTTTATAAATATTATGCAAATGGCAATGATTTTGTAATATTTAACGCAGAAAAAAAAGAAGATTTAAGTAAGTTAGCAATTTTACTTTGTAACCGCTATAGTGGCATAGGAAGTGATGGTTTAATAGCCATTTTAAAGCATGAAAAATACGACTTTGAATGGCAATTTTATAATAAAGATGGAAGCATGGGAGAAATGTGTGGAAATGGGGCAAGGGCTGCAGCCCACTTTTTTCACCACTTTAATAAGGGTAAAAATAAGCTTAGCTTTTTGACAGATGCAGGGGTTATTAGGGCAAATGTTGAAAAAGATATGGTTGAGATTAGTTTAGGAGAGGTTAAGGATATAAAAGAAAGCTTTGAGTTTAAGGGTAAAATTTGGCAAGGATGCAATACAGGCGTTCCTCATTTAGTTTGCTTTGTAGATGATATTAATGAATTTAATAAAGAAGATGCGAGATTTTTAAGGCAAAAATATAATGCAAATGTAAATTATGTACAAATTATAAATAAAGATTTTATCAAGGTTAGGACCTTTGAAAGAGGGGTAGAGAACGAAACTTTGGCCTGTGGAACTGGAATGAGTGCTTGTTTTTATTTAGGAAAGTTAAAAAACTTACTTTTAGATGAGATTAAAATTAGCCCAAAAAGCGAGGATTTAGCCTTTTGTAAGATAGAAAAAAACGAAGTATATTTAAAAGCAAAGGTGAAATGTTGTTTTGAGGCACATTATTATTTTGATTAGTTTTTTTATACTAGCTTTTAGTATAGAAAAAAACGGCTTTGGAGAGAATTTTTACAAGCTTGAGTTAAATCAAAGAAGAGAGATTTTCTTTGAAAAAATGAACGAAATGCTTGATAAATCCTTTAAAGACATTTTAGAAGAAAGAAAATTTGTACAAGCTCTTTTAAGTCAGGGTGAAAAAAATGGCTTTAGAATAGGCAATAAAAAGGCCCTTGCAAGATTGATAGAACTGAAAAATAAATATAGAATTAATAATCTTTTTGATATAAATGAATACCTTATAAAAATCGCCCCTACGCCTAAGTCCTTAGCTATCTCACAGGCCATTTTAGAAAGTGGCTTAGCAAGTAGTCGTTTTGCAAGAGAAGGTAATAATCTTTTTGGCGAATGGACCTGGACGCAAAAAGCCATTGAACCTAGCAAAAAAACGCCCGGAAAAAAGGGTGGGGCACGTATTTTTAGTAGCATACAAGATAGCATTGATTCTTATGTTCTTAACTTAAATCGCCATTTTGCTTACGAGAATTTTAGAAAAAAAAGATTGGAATTTTATGAGAAAAAACAAATTTTTACAGGGCTTGATGCCATTGATACGCTTATTTCGTATTCTGAGATAAAAGAGGAATATTTTAGACGCATTACTACTATTATAAAACTTTATAATTTAATTAAATACGACATTGATTACGCAAAAGAATTAGCAAATCATAAATTAAATGAAGAGAAATTTTAAAAAAGAACGATTGGAGCTAATCGTCCTTAACTTAAAAGAGTAAAAAAATTAAAAAAATAGTTTGTAAAAACAGAAACAAAAAAACAAAACAACCTTGATATCGTACATAAAAATGCTTTAATGAAATTTAAACTTTTGAAAAAATATATTTTTTTAAAGTTGTAATTAAAAAAAACTATAATTTTGTAAATTTTTTAATAAAGGTGTATTGCGAAAGTTTTAAAATTTATCTTATATGCTAGTTTGCTATTAACTGCGTGTAGTGAAAATATAGAATTTAAACCTAAAAATGAATTAGAAAGATTAGCATTGGAAAAATTTGAAGAATTTAAAGAAATTCATTCTAAAGAATATATAGCTTTAAATGATAATTACGCAGATAAATTAGCTGATAAACAATGTTCAAAATGCAAAGATGTAAAAAAGTTAGACATTATTTAGATACATGTAGCGATGTATATTTATATTTTACAAAAGTTATATTTTATATTAATAAAAATGATGAAAATCAAAGTTTAAAACATAAAGCAATGTTTGTGGATTTATCAAAAAACAAGACTTGCAAAGATTATAAAGAATTTAAAAAAACAATGATTAATACAAGTAAATTTTTAATCCCCTAAAACACCACTTCCCTATTTGAATTTATGAGTGTTTTAAAGATAAAATCGCTAAATAAACTTACGCTTTGTTCGCTTATTTTATTTAAAAATTTTTCAAATTTACTTTCTTCTTGCCATATAGGATTTACAACATTTGCCAAATCTTGCAACTGCTTTTTAGCCATTTCATAACTAGTTAAATCATCAATTAAGCCAAGTTCCTTTGCACGACTTGCTAAAAATACCCTAGCATCTGCCCAAATTTGCTTATTTTCTTTGTTTAATTTTCTTTTATTTGCTACAAAATCAGTAAAAAGTTCGTAACTTTGATTGATTAAATCTTGCAAATAAGCTTTTTCTTCATCTTTCCAAGGTCTTGTAATGGTCCCTGCACTTTTAAAGGTCCCTGCTTGAATGCTTTGTTCTTTAATGCCTATTTTATTTGCTAACTCGCTAATGTCAGCTCCTTGCATAATCACGCCTATTGAGCCTATAAAACTTGCTGGATTTGCTAGAATTTTATTTGCACTTACCCCACCTAAATAACTTCCACTAGCCATTGTACCATTTGTATAGGCTACTACTTTTTTTACCTTGCTAAGTTCTTCAATGGCTAAGGCTATTTCCATGCTAGGTCCAAAGGCACCCCCAGGACTATCAATAACGAGTAAAACGCCCTTAATATTATTGTCATTTTTTGCCTTATATATATTTTCAACTAGCACTGAAGAATCGATAATCGCACCCTTTAAATCAAGTCTTGTTAAATTTGCAGGGTTTAAGTTTGATTTATTGCTTGGCATTAAAATAAGTAAAACGATAAACAAAAAAACAAAGGTCTTAAAATAAGTATTAATGTATCTTATACAACTTGCTAAAAAACTAAAAATTCCTTTTAAAGATTGCATTTTTCACCTCTTATAAATAAATCTTTTACTTCTTTTGTTTTTAATATAAATTGCAAGGGCAGTTGTTTTTCATCACACTCACCAACCTCGCATACGCTAAAATCAGCACTTTTTCCAATTTCTAAGGAGCCTAAATCATTAAAATTTAAAGCCCTAGCAGGATACAAAGTAGCCATTAATAAAAGCTTTTTTGCAAGGGATTTTAACTCAAATTCCTTATGTATTAGCAAATTTGCACGCATTTCATCAAGGATTGATAAGGAAATATTTGAACTAAGTCCATCCGTGCCAAGGTGTATATTTAAGCCACTTTTTAAAACCCTTTTTAAATTTAGACTTTTTTGACTTAAAAGGCGATTAGAAAAAGCACAATGGGTAATTGAATGCAAATGTTTATCTAATTTTTCAAATTCTTTTAAAAAAACACAATGCGTAAATAGGGTCCTTTGTCCATTAAAAAGGGCTAAAAAATCATCTATTTTATGCAAGGGTTTTATGTTTTTATTAAAGTTTAAAAACCATTTTTTAAAATCCCCACTTTCCTTTCTTAGCCACTCATTTTCAGCCTTACTTTCTAAGAAATGAACGCTTAATAAGTTTTTGTGAGTTTTAGCTAAATTTAGGGCAAATTTTGCAAGTGTTAAATTTGTAGAATATGGCGAATGCAAGGATATAGCAGGTATGAAAAGGTCGTTTTTAAATTTTAAGCTTTCATTAAAACGTTTTAAAAAATCTGCTTTTTTTATCTCGTTTTCACTTTCACTTGAACCTAAAATTTCATTAAAATATACTATCCTTGCACCACTTTTAACGCAAGGTATTAAATCGCTTCCAAAGCTTGAAATTGCCCCTATTGTAGCTGTGCCTGTTTTTTGCATATTTTTAATGGTATTTAAAATAAGCCTTTTTTTTGCCTTTTCATTTAAGCTTACACGGCTTTTAATCACACTTTTAAGCCAAGTAATAAAATCTCCATATGCTAAATCATAGGCATTTGCACTAAATTCTAAATGCGTGTGAGGATTGATAAATGCTGGTAAGATAAGAGAATTTTTGCTTGTTTTAATGAGTTTTGCATTTGGGTATTTTTTTTGTAAATTTTGTAAATTTCCAAATTCTTTAATCTTTTTATCAAAAACGAAGGCTTGATTTTTAAGAATTGTAAATTTTTCATCACATACAAAAATATTTTTTGCATAAATTAAAAACACGAATTTCCTTTCAAAAAATAAAATTGTAGCAAAAATTTATATTAATAATGTTATAATAAAAAGTTAAAGTTAAAAATTTAAAAAGGTTAGCTATGAAAATTCTAGTAATTCAAGGTCCAAATATCAATATGCTAGGCGTTAGAGAGGTTGGCATTTATGGACCTATAAAGATGGAAACCATACATGAGCAGTTAAAAGAAGTGGCTAAGACAAATAGCGTAGATATAGACTTTTTTCAAAGCAATTTTGAAGGAGAATTAGTCGATAAAATACAAGAATGTTTAGGTACTTATGATGGCATTATTATAAATCCTGCTGCTTATACTCATACTTCAATTGCCATTCGAGATGCCATTGCGGCTGTTAATTTACCGACCATTGAAGTACATATTAGCAATGTTTATAGAAGAGAGGAATTTAGACATAAGAGTTTAATAACTCCTGTTTGTGCTGGTTCTATTGTAGGTTTTGGACCACTTGGCTACAATCTAGCCTTGCTTGGACTTATCACAATAGGCAAGCAAATAGAACAAATGAAGTTGCAACAACAAGCTGCAAAATAATGTTGTGTATAAAGGGGGTAAGACGTATAGAAAAAATGCGTTTTTTCCCTTATAAAAGTAAATTTTTAAGGAAGTTTAAGTATTTTGCATTTATAGGACTTGGTAGTAATATGAACGATGAAAAGAAGTGTTTTAGGGCTTTGTTTAGACTTTTTATGGATGATAGAAGGCTTAGAATTTTGGCGACTTCTCCATTACTCATAAATAAAGCCTTTGGATATGAATTTCAAAAGGATTTTACAAATGCTGTAATGTTGCTACAAACAAGTTTACACGCTAGGGCATTTTTAAAAATTTTGCTTTTTTATGAATTTAAATTTAAAAGACAAAGAATTTTTAAAAATGCCCCAAGGACGCTTGATTTAGACCTTTTGTATTTTTCTAAAAAGGTTAGGGAAGATAGTTTTTGTAAGGTACCTCACGAATGTGCTGATAAAAGAATTAGCGTAATTTTGCCTTTGGGCTTTATAGAAGGAAGATAAGTGGGACAACTCATAAGAACTTTAGAGGTTGAAAATACCGAAGAGATTATTCCAAGAGTAAAAGAGGAATTTGGCGATGCGGCTATGATTATCACAAATAAGCAAATCAAGCCAAAAACAATGAGTCATAAGGGACTTTATGAGGTAGTTGTAGCTATTGAAGAAGAAGATTATGAAGCACACCTTAAAAAAATGGGTAAAAAAATGCCAAAACCAAGTACCACAAATCCTAAAACCCAAGAAGATGTTATTTTAGATTTTTCAAAAAGAGCTAAGACAAATTTAAATTTAGCACAAGAAAATTTTAAAAATAAATTAAATAATAAAGAAGATGATGATTTAAACAATTTTAAAGAACGTCTTTCAGAAGTAAGCAGTGAGATAAGTAAGGTTACAAATACTACCTTGCCAAATGAATATGAAAAGCCAAATTTAAATGCAAGTAGCACAAATTATAATAAAAAAATAGAAAGCTTTGAAAAACAAATAAATAAGCTAAACGATAAGATGAATTTGCTTGTTGATATGATGTGGGATGATAAGTCAGGGGAGCGTAAAAATCTCATAATCCCACCTGAATTTGCAAGTATTTATAAACAAGCTAAAGAAAGCGGAATGCTTGAAAATCACTTAGAAGAGATTATGAAAGCTACCATTGAAAATATGCCAACAAGCATGAAAACAAATAAAGATGCGGTGCAAAGGTATTTTTATTCGCTTTTAAGAAATATCTTGCCTTGTCGCGTAGAAAGTGAGATTAAAAAGCAAAAAATTATGATGCTTGTAGGTCCAACAGGGGTTGGCAAAACTACGACTTTAGCAAAACTTGCCTTTCGTTATGCTTATGGGGATAAACGTTATAAAACAGGGATTATAACCCTTGATACTTATAGAATAGGAGCAGTCGAGCAGCTTTTTCAATACGCCCAAATGATGAAACTGCCTATAATTGATAGTATAGAACCAAAAGATTTAGACGAGGCCATTAAAAGTTTAAGTTCTTGCGAGGTGATTTTAGTTGATACCATAGGAAATTCTCAATATGACCAAGGAAAACTTGCAAAAACAAAGGAATTTTTAACGCATTCTGATGCAGATATTGATGTAAATTTGGTGATTTCTGCTAATACTAAGCATGAAGATTTAATGGAAATTTATAAGAATTTTTCTTTTTTAGGTATTGATACCTTGATTATAACAAAATTTGATGAAACAAAGGTTTTTGGTAATATTTTTTCATTGATTTATGAAACAAATATTCCTATGAGTTTTTTCTCTATAGGTCAAGAAGTACCAGATGATATAGAAGTAGCCAATAGTGATTTTTTGGTCCGTTGTATCTTAGAGGGCTTTCATAAAGGAAAAATAGATGAGCAATCAAGCAAATAGATTAAAAAATTTAATGAGTGAGTCAAAAAATAAAAATACTAAAAATACCCATTTTATCGCTATTACAAGTGGCAAGGGCGGGGTTGGAAAAAGTACTATTAGTGCAAATTTAGGCAATGTCTTAGCAAACAATGGCTACAAAGTAGGACTATTTGATGCAGATATTGGTTTGGCAAATTTAGATGTTATCTTAAATGTTCGCATAGGCAAAAATCTTTTGCATGTGTTAAGAGATGAGTGTTCACTTGGGGATATTTTAATAGAAGTAAAGCCAAATTTATGGTTAATTCCCGGTGAAAGTGGAGATGAAATTTTAAAATACAATGATAAAAATATTTATGAAAGATTCTTAAATCAAGCGAGTGTTTTAGATGAACTTGATTTTTTAATCATAGATACAGGGGCTGGAATAGGAGGAAATATCTTAAATTTCTTAGAAATGTCTGATGAGGTCGTGGTTGTAACGGTGCCTGACCCTGCTGCTATTACCGATGCTTATGCGACCATTAAAACCACTTCAAAGACAAAGGAAAATTTATTAATGATTTTTAATGTGGTTAAAAATGAAACAGAGGCCTTAAAGGTATTTGAAAATATCAAAAAAGTAGCCGATGCTAATATTAAAAATCCTTTAAATTTAGAATTTTTAGGTTTTTTAAGTGCGTCAAAGGAAGTAAGTTTAAGCATTAAAAAAAGAACCCTATTTAGCGATGAAAATACAGCTTCAAGCGATGAGTTAAAAGCCCTAACTTCTAGGCTTTTGTATAGATTGGAACAGAAAGTGCTTGATAATACGCAGTCTCGTAGTTTTTCTAGCTTTTTTAGAAAAATTATAGAGAGATTTTAATAAAAGAAGTGTGTATGAGACCAGAAAATTATGTAGCATTTTTTACAGCTTGTGGCTTTTTTGTAGGCATTATTTTTAGTGTTGCAAGTCTTGATGATGCCTTTGATATTTTAATGTTTACCTTGTTTATAACCTTTATGTTTTATGTCTTTGTTCATATTTCTATTATGAATTTTGTGGATATGAAGAGGATAAGTGGACGTATTTTTGATAAGCATGATTATGAAAAGACAAATAATTCTATTATAAATGACCTAGTTTTACGCGAAAAAAGAATGGATATAATCTTAGAAAAATTAAACGAAGAACGTGAAGAATTAAAGAAAAATGAGCTTAGGGAAAGAAGGAAGAATGCAAAACGAAACGCCTCATAATCCTTATACACAAATCATTAAAAAGCAGCAAGATGACCTTGTTTTAGCTTATATGCCAGCCCTTAGGGCTATGGCCTTTCGTTTAAAAGAACGTTTGCCATCAAACATAGATGTTAATGATTTAATAAGCGTGGGTGTTGAGGAAATGATAAAATTATCGAGACGTTATGATAAAGAACAAAATGATAATTTTTGGGGTTTTGCAAGAAAAAGGGTTAATGGTTCTATGCTTGATTATTTGCGTAGCCTTGATGTAATGAGTAGAAATAATAGAAAGATTATAAAGGATATTGATAATTTAATAAATGAGTATTACCAAGAACATGAATGTGAGCCCGATGATGAGTATTTAGCTAAAAAGCTAGACTTAGAACTTGATAAGATTAAAGAGGTAAGAACAGCCCATGCGATTAGCTATACCTTGCCTATTGATGAACAAATGGAACTTTATAATGAAGATGATACTTTAGAAAAGATAGAAAAAGAAGAGCTTATAGATAAGATAAATGAAGTTTTAGATGATTTAAAAGAAAGAGATAAGTTAATTATTCAGCTTTATTATTATGAGGAGCTTAATCTTAAAGAGATAAGTGAAATTTTAGAGATAAGTGAAAGTAGAATTTCACAAATTCATAAAAAACTTCTTAAAAAGCTTAGAGAAAGGTTGTCCTAATGGCAGAAATACTCTCCCAAGAAGAAATTGACGCCCTACTTGAGGTTGTCGATGATAATTCTGACACGCCCGTTGCTTCAAAAGAAGAAAAAGATGCCAGAAATATAGTAGTATATGATTTTAAACGTCCAAATAGGGTTTCAAAAGAACAGCTTAGAACGATTAAGGGTATACACGATAAATTGGCAAGAAATCTAGCTTCTCAAATTTCATCTATGATGAGAAGTATAGTTGAGACAAAATTACATTCTGTGGACCAAATGACCTATGGTGAATTTCTTATGTCCTTGCCAAGCCCTACAAGCTTCAATGTTTTTTCTATAAAACCTCTTGATGGAAACTGTGTTTTAGAAATAAATCCAAGTATAGCCTTTCCTATGATAGATAGGCTTTTAGGAGGACAGGGTGATAGTTACGAGGCATCTAGAGAACTTACTGATATTGAGTTAAATTTATTAGATAGTATCTTGCGTATAGTTATGCAAAGATTAAAGGAAAGTTGGTCAACCGTAACTGAAATTTATCCAAGTATAGAGGCAAAAGAATCAAGTCCAAATGTTGTTCAAATCGTATCACAAAACGAAATTATTATAATGGTTGTTATGGAGATTATCATAGGAAATTCAAGTGGTATGGTTAATATTTGCTATCCTGTCGTGCACTTAGAAAGTATTTTAAGTCGTTTGGCAAATCGCGATATTATGATGGGTGAAACCTCGGCTAAAAAATCAAGAAATAAAGAATTAAAAACATTAATCGGTCGTGCAGAAATCATTTATGAGGTTATTTTAGGCAAGACTATAATAAATGTAAATGAATTTTTAGAATTGCAACAAGGAGATATTTTAAGGCTTGATAGACAAGCTGATGATAAGGCCATTGTAAGTATCGATAAAAAGGATGTTTTCTTAGCACAAATTGGACTTCATCGTTTTAGAAAGACTATTAAGATTATAGAATTAATACGTACTGACAAAGATGAGATTAAAGAAATCCTTGAACAATACGAAGAAGAAAGAAGGGCTAAGGCAAGTGGATATAACGAAGTTGATGAAAGCGAGGAAGAAGAAATATGACAAGTGATTTTTTAACATTATTTACAAATGAATGTACTAGTACTATTGAGGGATTGACCGGAAAATCGGCTGAATTTAGTGATTATAAAGAATTTGATGTATCATCGCAAGATACTTTAAAACCACCTCTTGTAAGGGCTAGTTTTAATGTAAAACCTAAGGGCAAAATGACTATTTTAGCAGGTGCTGTTTTAATGAGTGCTATAGGTGAATGGATGATGGGCGAAGAAGAAATAACTAAAAATGACAAACTTGGGGCTGATGAGATGGATGCAGCTAAGGAAGTTTTTCAAAATATAATCTCAGCCTTTACTACCTCAGTTGGTGCACAAAAAGATATTCCTAAGCTTGAATTTGAATTGATTGAATGTTCTTTTATAGAAGAACAGCCTGATTTAAAAGATTATATAAAATTATATTTTTTTGATGTAAAGGTAGAAGATTTAAACGAACAGCTTTCTTTAACGGTTGACCAAAAACTTTATAATATTATTAATAATATCCAGGAAGAAAATAGTGCACATAGCGATAAAAATGGCGATAAGGGCATAAATATAAGCGAAGAGTTAAGAAATATCGGGCTTATTATGGATGTTCGTTTGCCAGTTCGCGTTCGCATAGGCAATAAAAAAATGCTTTTAAAAGATGTGCTAACAATGGATATAGGTTCAGTTGTGGAATTAAATCAACTTGCAAACGATCCTTTAGAAATTTTAATAGGAGACAAAAGAATAGCCTATGGCGAGGTTGTTATAGTCGATGGAAACTTTGGCGTTCAAATCACAGAAATAGGTAGCAAAAAAGAAAGGCTTGAACAGCTAAGATGAGGGAATTTTACGCGGATATTGATAAATTCAAAGAAATTCCTAAATTTTCAAAAGCCGTTACTTTTTTTGGTTCTGCAAGATTATCAAAGGATAATATTTATTATATTAAATCAAAAGAACTTGCAAAAGCTTTGGCTGAGCTTGGAGTTTGCATTATTAGTGGTGGGGGCGGTGGCATTATGCAAGCTGCAAACGAGGGTGCAAATTCTAGGGATAATCACAAAGATAAAACCCTTTCTGCTGGTTTTAATATAATTTTACCCCACGAACAACATTCTAATAACTTTTTAGAATATAATATGATTTTTAAAAGCCTAACCATTCGCAAAATGGCTCTTATCGAAAAGAGTCTCGCTTTTGTGATTTTTCCCGGTGGCTTTGGAACACTTGATGAATTATGCGAAATTCTAACTTTAAAGCAGTTAAATTTCAAAAAAGATGTTCCTATTTTCTTAGTTGGGAAAGAATTTTGGCAAGGCTTTGACGCGTTTGTCAGGAATTCTTTACTTAAACTAAATACTATCTCAAAAGGAGACGAGTTAAAGTATGAAATCACTGACGACTTAGATTTTATAATAAAAACTTTAAAGGAAAAATTATGAAAATTCTAGTCGCTATGAGCGGTGGTGTGGATAGTTCTGTGAGTGCTTATAAACTTAAAAATGCAGGACATGAAGTAATAGGCTGTTATATGAGATTGCACGGCAAGCCAAATTATCACGAAGAAAATATACAAAAGGTTCAAAAAGTAGCTTCTTATTTACAAATTCCTTATCATGTATTAGATTTGCAAGATGATTTTAAAGAACTAGTCTACATGCCCTTTGTAAATACCTATAAAGAGGGCAAAACGCCTAATCCTTGTGCCTTATGCAATCGTTTTATAAAGCTTGGAAAGCTTTTGGAATTTGCAAAAAGTCTAGGTTGTGATAAACTAGCTACAGGGCATTATGCAAGGATTGAAGATGGCTTTATTAAAACTGCCTTTGATGAAAGCAAGGACCAAAGCTATTTTTTAGCAAATGCTCAAAAAGAAGCCCTTGAAAGCCTTATTTTTCCACTTGGTGAATTAAAAAAAGAAGAGGTTAAAAAATTTGCAGCTGGTATTGAGATATTAAAAAGTTTTGCTACTCAAAAGGAAAGTTCTGAAATTTGCTTTGTTGAAGATAGCTATGTAAAGGTTTTGGATGAGTTTATGGATACTAAAATTCCTGGCAAGGTTTTAAATTCAAAGGGCGAGATTATAGGAAAGCATGAAGGTTATATGCACTATACTATAGGAAAAAGAAGGGGTTTTGAAGTAAAAGGGGCACACGAACCTCATTTCGTGCTTAAAATAAATCCACATAAAAACGAACTTATAGTAGGCAATAAAGAAGAATTAAAGATAGAAAATTTCATACTTGAAAGTATTAATCTTTTTACGCCTTTAAAGGATTTTGAGTGCGAAGTTAAGATTAGATATCGTTCAAAAAGCGTTCCTTGTGTGGTTAGCGTTGATGAGAATTTAAGAGCTAAGATAGAGTTAAAAGAAGCACTTTATGGTTTAGCAAGTGGTCAAATGGCAGTATTTTATGATAAAGATAAGGTTATAGCGAGTGGTTTTATTAGTTAAAGGCAAAAGGTGACAAGTTTAGCCCTTGAATTTAGACCTAAAAATTTAGATGAAATTTTAGGACAGGAAAGCTTGGTTGAGGTTTTTGAAAAATTTATTGATATGAAAAAACTTCCTCATAGCATTTTTTTTGGTCCTGCAGGTTGTGGAAAAACTACCTTTGCTAGAGTTGTCGCTAATGCCTTTGGGCTTGATTTTTACGAATTTGATGGAGGAAATTTTAAGCTTGAAAGCCTAAGAACTATCATAAATCGTTATAGCGAAAGCCTTTATAAGCCCTTAATTTTCATAGATGAAATTCACAGACTTAGCAAAACTCAACAAGAAATGCTTTTAATCCCTATGGAAAATTATCGCTTCATTATCATAGGGGCAAGTACGGAAAATCCTTATTTTGTGCTAAGTTCAGGCATAAGAAGTAGGAGTATGCTTTTTGAATTTAAGCCCTTAAATTATACGCATTTAGAAAAACTACTTTTAAGGGTACAAAATAAATTAAATTTTAGCATGGATGAAGATGCAAGGGAATTTTTATTAAAGAGTGCAGATGCAAGGGCTGTATTGAATTTGCTTGAATTTGTGCTAGTTTTTGATGACAGGCACATAAGCCTTGCAAATCTTAAAAGATTGCGTCCTACTATGCAAAGCGAGGGTGTTTCAAGTAAGGATACGCATTATATTTTAATATCAGCTCTCATTAAAAGCATGAGAGGAAGTGATGTTGATGCGAGTTTGTATTATTTGGCTAGACTTATAAATGATGGGGAAAGTGCTGATTTTATAGCTAGACGTTTGGTAATTTTTGCAAGTGAAGACATAGGAAACGCAGATACAAACGCTTTAAATTTAGCCATTAATACCCTAATAGGCGTAAAAAATATAGGCTATCCAGAGGCTAGAATATTACTAGGTCAATGCGTGGTTTATCTTGCAAGTGCTATAAAATCAAATTCAAGTTATATGGGAATTGATGAGGCCTTAAATTTTGTAAAAAACAATAAAGCACTTGAAATTCCAGCCTATCTTGATAATAATAGCCCTCAAAAGCAAAAATACCTTTATCCTCACGATTTTGGAGGCTGGGTTAATCAAAAATACATAAGCAAGGATATTCGTTTTTATAAAAGCAAGGGCAAGGGCGATGAGTCAAGGCTTTTGGATAATTTATTTTTTATGAAAAATCAAGGCATAGATTAAATGAATTCATTGGAAATAATTACTTCGTTTTTAAAAGAAAATCCTATCCAAATTCTAAGTACTAGTAGTGATAAAAAACCTATTTCAAGACCTATTGGGAGTTTTTTATTAATAAAAAATAAGCTTTGTTATTGTATGAATAAAAATAAGGCAATGCATGAACAACTTTGTCAAAATCCCTTTATATGTATTTGTGTTTGCGCTAAGGATTTTACATGGCTTAGACTTCATGCTAAGATTAAATTTAGCGATGATTTAAGCTTAAAACAAGAATTTATCAATCAAAATAAAACTCGCTTTAAAGACCCAAAAGATATAAATTTTGCTGTTTTTTATCTAACTCACATTAAAGCCGAACTTCATAAGGGCTTAGAAATTCAAAAATTTGAGTTTTAGCTTGAAATGTGTGTATCAATATTATGTTTTTCATAAACCTTTAAAATGTCTTCTAAAAAAGCTATAAGTTTGTTATGTCCTGCTTTTTTAGCATTTTTTAACATTCTTATAAATATTTTTTTGCCAAGTTCTGTTTGTTTGTAATTTTTCTTTAAAAAATTATGTTTTGAACAAAGTGTTTGCCCATTTTCTAGCAGCGTTGTGCCACCTAAATCCTTAGCTTTAATGTAGGCTACTTGAAGTTCTACCCCTTCTTTTATGCTCATTCCACAAACCATGCATTTATAATTATCTAGTTCTAAAATTTGTTTTTTAAGTTTTGGGCTAAAATCTTTTAAATCATTACGCAAATTTATAGAATTTGGGTCATACCTATAAATTCCCTTATCAATCTTTTTTAAATATCCCTTTTGATATAAACTCCTAATTCCTCTATCAGGGTCGCGAAAAATTTTACCGGTTCGTTTTAACCACTCTTTATTAATCCAATCAACTACTTCTGGGGTATGCAAATTTTTATTTGGGTTGTTCTTAAAAAATTCCATTATTAAATCAAGTTGAGACATTTTTATTTAATTATTTGCATAGAATTTTCAAATCTTTGCTTAGATAACTTGCAATACTTCTCATTAAGTTCAATTCCTATAAATTTCCTATCGTTATTATAGGCTTCTATCATTGTAGTACCACTTCCACTAAATGGGTCGCATACTAAATCATTCTTGTATGAAAAAAAGCTTTATGCACTTTTTTGGAAGTTCTCTTGGAAAGGGTGCTGGGTGTCCTATACGTTTTTTAGATTCTCCATTAAAACACCATAAGCCATTTGTCCAAGCCATAAATTCATCCTTTGTTATAGTACTTATCCCCTTATTTTGCTTTTTCCATTCATCTTTGTAAAGTACAACTATAAGTTCTACAGGTGCTATAACATCAGGTGCACTAGCATTTAGCCAACTTCCCCAAGCCGTACGCCTTGAAATGTTTCCTTCGTTCCAAATAATGCTACTATGATATTTAAAACCTATTTTTTTAGCAATTTGAGTAAGGTCAGCTTCCACGCTTTGCTGGCCTCCTTTATTTTTATCAAGGGGTATATTAAGGCAAAATCTACCACCACTTTTTAACCAAAAATAACAATTTTTAATCCACTTGCAAGACCATTTTAAATAAGCATTATAATCCTTTGTATCATCATCTAAGCCATATTCAATGCCTACATTATAAGGTGGGGAGGTAATGATTAAATCAAGCAAATTTGGCGATATAAGATTTTTATTTAAAACATTATCATTATAAAGAAATATATTTTCAAAGCTAAAAAATGGTTTTATTACTTAATTACTCTATAATCTCAAATTCTTTAAAAATAATCTTATAATCATTTTGACAAGATAAACAAGTTTGTCTTAAAAAATTTTTATTATTAATATACTCGCTTAAACCCCTATAATAAAGCGTTTTAATCTCATCTTTTATAATAAAGGGCATGATATTATTTTTTAGACATTCTTTAAACATTAACAAACGTCCTACCCTGCCATTGCCATCTTCAAAGGGGTGTACGCGTTCGAATTTATAATGAAAATCTATTATACCATTTAAGTCTATTTGCTTTTTATTATACTCATCTAAAAGCTTTTCAAGCTCGGCTTGTACGAGTTTTACAGGGGTGGTTCTAATATTTCCCATTATATTTTCGCACTGCTTAAAATCACCTATAACCTTTGCATTGTAGCAATTTTGCTTTATTATAAAATGAAGTTCTTTTATAAATTCAATGCTTAGATTATTTGTGATATTATCTAGTATAAAATCAAAGGCTTTAAAGTGATTAATAGTTTCAAAAATATCGTTTAATTTAATAATCTGGGCATTATCACTAGTAAAAAAATCCTTATCAAAAAGCTCAGCCACCTGATAAAAATCAAGCTGACAACCCTCAATCTTATTAGAATGATAGGTAAAATTTACCTGTGTATAATCATACAAACAATTTTTTATAAAAAGCTTTTTTTCTTCTAGCAAGGTAGTTAAAACAGCTTTCATTTTTAAGCCTTTTTAGCAAATTCTTTCATAAATTCGCATAGTGTTTTTACATCTTGCAAGGTTAAGGCATTGTAAATACTAGCCCTAATGCCACCAAGCAGTCTATGTCCTTTTAATCCTATCATGTTATTATATTCTGCTTCTTTTACAAAGATTGCCTCTAAGTCTTTATTTTCTGGTATATTAAAGCTAACATTCATTAAAGACCTACTATCTTTTCTAGCATGACCCTTATAAAAGCCATTACTTTCATCTATGCAATCATAAAGCATTTTAGCCTTTTCTTCGTTGATTTTATTAATCTTATCAAGTCCACCCATTGATAAAAGCCACTTCATTTCAAGATTAAACATATAAATAGCAAAGGTTGGCGGGGTATTAAATAAGGATTGATTTTCGCTATAAGTTGAGTATTTTAACATGCTTGGTATATTTTTATTTTTACATCTTTTAATCATATCCTTTCTAATGATAACGCAAGCAAGGCCAGAAATTCCAGCGTTTTTTTGCACACCTCCATATAAAAGACCGATATTTTTAAAATCAAGTTTTTTTGAGAAAAAGTCACTTGATGCATCTATGATTAAGGGAGCCTTTGTTTGAGGCAAGTTTTTATACTGGGTACCATATATAGTGTTATTTGAACAAATATAAGCATAATCAGCATTATCGCTAAATTTAATCTCAGGGATATAGCTAAAATTTTCATTTTCGCTACTTGCTACTATATTGTGATTTATATTTAAAATACTTGCTTCTTTTAAGGCCTTTTTAGTCCAAATGCCAGTGTTTGCATACTCACACACGCCATTATTTGCTAAATTCATAGGCACCATGGCAAATTGTAAACTAGCACCTCCTTGTATGAAAAGCACTTCATAATCATCTCCCAAGCCATATAATTTTTTAGCCCCATTCATAGCACTAAAATGCACCTCTTCAAAGATTTTTGTCCTATGGCTAATCTCCATTATAGAAAAACCTTGTTTTTGATAATCAAATAATTCTTCTTGTGCCTGTTTTAAAATGCTAACTGGCAGGGTAGAAGGACCTGCACTAAAATTAATTTTTCTCATCTTTTCTCCTTATAAAATTTTAGCCTTTTTATGCTCATTTTGTGAGTGAAGTTCTATCTCATCGCCTGTTTTTAACTTACTTAAATTTAGCACCTTGCCATTTTTTGTAATGGATATTAAATCCTTGCTTTTTTTAAAAAAGCTTTCATATTGCAAAAAGGCATTTTCTAAGCTTTCAAGTTTAAATTCTGTTTGTTTAAGCTTGTTATTTATTGCACATTTCATTTGTTTAAATAAATTTTCATTGTAGTTTAATTGTGCTTGTATACTCTTTGGCAAAGAATTAACCTTGAAAAATTTCCATAAATTTGCAAGTTCACTTTCTCTTTTTTTAATGAAAATTTTAAAAACATTGTCTAAATTATTATACATTAAATCTAAGCCTTGTTCTAAGTCATCCCTTGAAGTAATCGCCACATTTATAGCAACACTTGGAGTTGGTGACCTATAATCAGCTACAAAATCGCTAATCACATAGTCAATCTCATGCCCAATAGCTGAAATTATAGGTGTCTTAGCCTTAAAAATTTCTCTAGCCAAAGTTTCATCATTAAAGCAAAATAAGTCTTCCCTGCTACCTCCTCCTCTTGCTATAATGATTAAATCAAGATTAAAATTATCAGCCTTTTGAAGTGCTTTTATCAAAGAATTTGGGGCCTCGTTTCCTTGAGTTAGAGAGTTAAAAATATAAATTTTTGATAAAAAATTATTTTTTTGCCTTATGATTTTTAACATATCTTGCAATGCTGCCGAGGTCTTTGAAGTAATTATTCCTATGCTTTTTGGAAATTTTGGCAAGGCTTGTTTTTTCTCAAAAAGCCCTTCTTTTTCTAATCTTTTTTTAAGGGCTAAAAAACGAGCCTCTAACTCGCCATTGCCCGCCTTTTGTATATGTGAAACTACAAATTGATAGGTTCCACTTGCTGGATAAACACTCAATTTTCCATTAAGTTCTAATAACTCACCAATACTAGGTACAAAATCCATTTTATAATTAAGAGAACTAAACATTACGCAACTAATGCTAGATTCTTTATCTTTTAAGGTAAAATACCAGTGATTTGAAGAATGGATTGTAAACTTAGAAACCTCGCCTTGTAAATTTATGTTATTAAAATTTGATTCTAAGTAGCTTTTCGCCTTTTGATTAAGCTCACTAACTGTCATTTTTTTCTCGCTATAAACATAGAACTTATGCCAAAACTAAAATTTTTAGTTTCTAAAATTTCAAAGCCTATTGATTTAAGTTCTTCGATAAATTCATTTTCACTTAAAAATTCATCAATGGAATTTGGCAAATATTCATAAGCATTTTTATTTTTACTTATAAAAGCACCTAAATTTGGCAAAATATTTTTTAGATAAAAGTCCCTACACATAGCTATAAAGCCACCCTTTTCGCGTTTTGTAAACTCTAATACTAAAAAAATTCCATTTTTTGATAAAACCCTGGCAAATTCAGTTAAGGCCTCTTTTCTATCTACAACATTGCGAATTCCATAGCTTATACTCATAATATCAGCACTTTCGCTTTTTAAAGGTAAATTTTGTGCCATAGCCTCGATAAATTCTATATCTTCAAATTTTTTACTTGCAACACTTAACATAGCACTACTTGGGTCAACTCCACGTAAAGAACTTATTTTTTTACCTAATTTTTTTACACTTTCTTGCCAAATGGCTATCATATCCCCCGTTCCACAGGCTACATCTATGATATGTAAATCATCTTTTTCATATAATTTTAAGACCCTATTACAAGCCTTTTTTCTCCAACTTATATCAATGCCAAAACTTAAAATTCTATTTGCTTTATCATAAGTCGGTGCGATTTGATTAAACATTTGTATGATTTTATCTTGCTTTTGCATTAAAGTCCCTTGTAAATTCTTAAATATTTATTTGTTTTGCTAATGAGAGTAAAAAACTTATCTTGCCTAGTTTGCATTTTATTTAAAAATTTTTTCATACTTTTTGAAAAATATTTTTTATGCAGTTTATTTAAACTTTTTAAATCAAAAAAATAAGCAAAAAATTCAAGTAAAATTTTTAACTCACTATATTTAAATTCTAGGTCAAAATTTATATCATCCTTAAGGGTCTTTTTGAAAATAATCAATTTTTTACGAATTTGCAAGGCTATTAAATTCTTAAAAAAATAATCCTTTTTTTGTCCCTCGTAAAACAAACCCTCTTTTATAAAGGTATCAAAATCACTAAATAAGTCATTTAAATTATCAGAACTTAGCAAAAAAAGCAGGGCCTCTTCTTTTTTTTCATTTTGATTTAAAATGCTTTTTGTTTTTTGAGCTAGGTCTTTAAATTTAAGTGCTAAGTTTTGACTTAATCTTTTATCAAAGATATCATCAAAGCTTGAAAGAACGATAAAAAGCTTCTTTGCGTATAATTGCAAATTTGCAAAATCTTCTTCTTTTTTTTCTTGCAAAGAAGTACTCCAAAAAAATTTAAGCTTTTTAAAAAGGTAAAATAAAAAGATTCTAAAACCATCAAAGGCCTTAATTGAACTTGGAAAATTTAGGGTGAAATTTTGATTTTTTTCTATTATTTTAAAGCATTTGTCTATGTCAAAGTCTATAAACTCATTTCCATATAAGCTTAATTTTTTAGAACAAAACTCATTTAAGCTTAATTTCTTTTTTGCCTTAAATTCACTAGGCAAACTAAAATTTTCACTATCCTTTAAATTTGAAAAAAATACACGCAATAAACAAAGATTTAAACTCTCATAAACTTCAATAAAAGCCTTAAAAGAACAAAAATTAAACATATAGCTTATTTTATTTAAAGGCTTTGTAAGAGCATTTTTCTTAGCGTCTTTAAATTCCTTTTTTGTTATTTGGTTTCTTTCTTCTTCTAAAAAATCGCCTTCAAAGATATGTTTTTTAAAGTATTTATCATCAATCTTATAAAATTTCAAACTTTCATTTTTAGAAATTTTTGTATAAAAAAAGTTAATATTACAAGTTTTAAAGTTAATTCCATCTTTATTTAAATTTGTAATCAAAGAAAAATCATTAAGCAAAAAAATCTTTTGAATTTCATAAACCATTAAAATAACCTAAAATAAATTGCGTTATTTTAACCTTTTTTCCTTAAAGCTTATTGACATTTTTTGCAAGTTTTCACATAGGCACAAAGTCCTAAGTGTTCTATAAAATTTCCTATTTTTTTCTCTAATTTTTCTTGATAAGCATCAAGTTGAGCCTCTTCAAAACTCATATCGCTAATATGCCCACAACTTTGGCAAATGATATGTATGTGCTTTTCTTCATAAATATCATAGCAAGTTTTTTGATTGGCTACATTTATCTCAACTACTAAGCCTTGTTCTTGCAGGGTATTAAGATTTTTATAAACAGTGGCTAAGGAAATAGACGGATACTCTTTTTTAATCTCACTATAAAGTTCATCTATATTTGGGTGTTCGTGCCTTTTTAAAATCTTTAAAACGCAAAGACGTTGAGGCGTTGCCTTTAGCTCACAAGACTTTAAAATTTGTAATAATTCCATAATTTTTACCTTTTTTTTAATTTTAAAATGATATAGAAAAAAATATTAAAATAAGTTTATATTAAAAGATATTTTTTATCCTTTAATAAATTTTTATTAAGAATGATTAAATTTTTGCTATTATTCTAGCTTAAATTTTAAGATTAAGTATAAAAATGAAAGAATACACACTTTTTTTCTTGCTTGTTTTGGCTATGTTTTTATGGGGTAGTTCTTGGGCTAGTTCTAAGATTTTAATATCCTATACAAGTGCTGATATAGTTACCTTATGGAGATTTTTCTTTGTTTTTATAGGCAGTATTTTTTTAGCATTTATTTTTAAAATTAAACTTCGCATAGATAGACATATTTTTAAATGGGTTCTTTTGGCTGGAATTTTTAATAGCCTTTATGTTTTATTGCTTTTTACAGCCTTAAATTACGGGGCATCTGGTAGGGGTGGAGTGATTGTAAATACCATGATTCCTATTTTTTCTTATTTATTTTTTATCTTTCATGTAAAGCTTATCAAAAAGGAAAAAATAGAACTTAAAAAAAGTGAAATTTTTGGACTTTGCCTTGGCTTGATATCAGGGCTTTTTTTATTTGATATTAGCAAATTCAACGAGCTTTTTGGTCCCTTTAATATGCTTTTTTTATGTTGTGCCTTAATTTGGTCAGGTGGGACAATTTTAACTTACAAAACAAACAGTACTAACGCTTTAAGTGTAAATTTTCATGTTAATCTCATTTCTTTTTTGATTTTTAGTCCACTTTTATTTAAAGTACAAAGCTATGAAATTTTTTCTTATGATTTTAAATTTTGGCTAGCTATGTTTACTTTGGCTTTTTTATCTACTATAATTGGTACTAGTATTTATTATTATGGCGTTCATAAACTTGGTTCAAAAAAGGCAAATTCCTTTGTTTTAATCACGCCTATAAGTGCTTTATTAATTAGCTTTATAGTGCTTAATGAGGTGCCAAGCACAAGCACTATAATAGGTTGTTTTTTTGCCATTTTAGCAATTTACTTTATAAATATCTTTTCAAAGAAAATAAAACATTGATTTAAATTTGTTATAATTTTTAAAGATTTTTCATAAGGATAAATTATGCTTAAAACTTGCATTTTTCCAGCTGCTGGTTATGGAACTCGCTTTTTACCAGCAACAAAAGCACTACCTAAGGAAATGTTACCTATTTTAACAAAGCCTTTAATCCACTATGGAGTTGACGAGGCCTTAGAAGCTGGTATGGATAATATGGGTTTTATTACGGGGCGAGGCAAAAGGGCATTAGAGGATTATTTTGATATATCTTATGAGTTAGAACACCAAATTTCAGGCACTAAAAAAGAATATTTATTAAGTGAAATTCGCACTCTTATTAATCGTTGTTCTTTTACCTTTACTAGACAAAATGAGATGAAAGGCTTAGGAGATGCTATTTTAAAGGGCAAAATTCTAGTAGGAGACGAGGCCTTTGGGGTTGTTTTGGCTGATGATTTATGCATTAATGAAGAAGGTGTGGGTGTAATGGGGCAAATGGTTAAAATTTTTGAAAAATATCGTTGTACGATAGTAGCTGTTATGGAGATTGAAAAGGACCAAGTTGGAAACTATGGAATCATTAGTGGAAACGAGGTAGAAGAAAATTTAATAATGGTAAATTCTATGATTGAAAAGCCAAGCATTGAAGAAGCCCCAAGCAATCTTGCAATCATAGGTCGTTATATCTTAACCCCTGATATCTTTGGAATTTTAGAAAATACTAAAGCTGGTAAGGGTGGAGAAATTCAACTAACTGACGCACTTTTAGCACAGGCTACTAATGGCATGGTTTTAGCTTATAAATTTCAAGGAAAACGTTTTGATTGTGGAAGCCTTGATGGCTTTGTAGAAGCTACTAATTATTTTTACAAAAAAAATGTTTAAAAATACCCTTTATTTTGATAATTTTCCACTAAGTACAATAAGTGCTTATGCAAGTCGCATAAATGATGAGTTAGAAAGTGGGGAGGTGGGGTATTATCATTTAACAGATACAAGTCAAATTTTAGTTAATGAAAGCTTAGAATTTATCAAAGGTAAAGAACATATTAAAAACATAGTTTTAGTTGGAATGGGTGGTTCTAGCTGTGGTGTAAAGGCTTTAAGAGATATGCTTTTTGATGAAAAGCAAAATGATAGAAAACTTTTTATACTTGATAATACCTCTTCTCATTCTTTTTTAGAGATCATAAAACAAATTAGCCTTGAAAATAGCCTTTTTTTAATCACTTCAAAGACAGGTTCTACCATAGAGGTTATTTCACTTTTTAAATTAATTATCGCACATTTTAATATAAAAGAAGTAGATTTTCATAAATACTTTGTCTTTATCACAGATATAAATTCAAAACTACACAAAGAAAGCGAGAATTTAGGCATTAAATGCTTTTTTATCCCAAATAATGTAGGGGGTCGTTTTAGCATACTTTCAGCTGTTGGGATTGTGCCACTTTGTTTTTGTGGCTATAATGCAAATAGTCTTTTGCAAGGAGCTAAGGCTTGTTTTGAAGATTTTTTTAAGCATAAAAAAGATGAGCTGTTACAAAAAGCTTATCATTATTGTACGCATAAAAACGCAAATATCAATGTATTATTTAGTTATAGTGATGCCTTTAAGGGCTTTAATGAGTGGTATATACAGCTTATTGCTGAAAGTCTTGGTAAAAAGCAAGGCTATAAAAGGATAGGTTTAACGCCTATTGCATTAATAGGGGCAAGAGACCAGCATAGTTTTTTACAGCTCATAATGGATGGACCAAAAAATAAAACTATAACCTTTTTAAAGATTAAAGATTCTACAAAATCCTTACATATTCCTAATATTTGCTTTAAATTTTTAGATTCTTTAAGCAATAATGTAAGTTTGCATGATTTATTAAATGCCCAATGTGATGCTACTATGCATGCCTTAATAGCTGAAAATTTAAGCGTGGATGTTATAGAACTTGAAAGGCTTGATGCGTGGCATTGTGGGTATTTAATGTATTATTATGAACTTTTTACTTCACTTTGTGGAATAATGCTTGGCATTAATACCTATGACCAGCCAGGCGTTGAAATAGGAAAATTAATACTTAAAAATTTATTAGAAGGCGTTAAAAAAGGATAGTTATGAGATATGGTGAAAAAGAGATTAAAGAATTTAATGTTGATAAGGATTTAGAAACCTGGCCAAGTGACATGAAAAGCGATTATTTGATTAAAATTACCCTGCCTGAGTTTTCTTGTTTATGTCCAAGAAGTGGTTACCCTGATTTTGCTACTATTTATTTAGAATATATGCCAGATAAATTAGTAGTTGAGTTAAAGGCCTTAAAGCTTTATATAAATTCTTTTTTAAACAAACACATAAGCCACGAGGCTAGTATAAATGAAATTTATGAAACATTGAAAAATAAATTAAAACCAAAATGGATTAAGGTAGTAGGGGATTTTAATCCAAGAGGCAATGTAAAAACTATTATTGAGTGTAGAAGTGATTTAATTGTGCCTTAAATTTTTATGCCTTATAAAATTTAATCCCGGCTAAATCTAAAATTTTTATTTTTTCTTCTTTTATTAAAAGTTCTAAATTTTGTTTTGATTTATCGCTAAAAAGGGCATTTATATCAAGTTCGCTTTGTGGTCTTAAGTGTAAGGATTTAAGCAATTCTTCCTTACTAAATTCAAGGCTTTGTTTATTATAAGTTCTTTTTGCTATTAAAACAGGCACTGAGTTTATAAGGGTGGCTAATTCGTTTAATCTTTCTTCACTAACCCTCTTTACTGCATAAGCTGGAGGCCTATCAATTGAACTTATATCAACCCTTAAAGGCTTTATTTTTGCTAGGGCTTTATTGAGAGCTAAAAATTCTTTTTCATTATCATTTAAGCCCTTAACTACTAAAATTTCCATTACTAACTCGCCTTTGAAAGTTCTTTGAAAATCAGCCATTTTTTTTATTAAAAGTTCTAAATTTATCTCTTTTAACGCCCTATCAATCCTATAAAAAGTTTTTTGTATTGCGCTATCAAGGCTAAATTTAACCACGTCAAATAAAAGCAAGGTATTAAATTTATTCTCATCTAAAACAGCTGTTCCATTACTTAATATTAAAATTTTTTTATTCTTTAAGCTTTTTTTTAAGGATAGAATTAACTCTTTTAAATGTGGATAAAGGCTTGGTTCTCCATTTGCAGTTAGGGTTAAAAAATCAAATTCTACTCCACTTTTTAAGGTATCATTGATTTGTTTTAAAATTTCATCTACTTCTACTACTTGATTTTGTGCAATCATAGGCTTTTTAGGGCTTAGCTCACAATACACGCAATCAAAATTACATTGTTTAGTAAAGGGGCTTAAATCAACCCCTAAAGAAAGCCCAAAACGTCTTGAATTTACAGGTCCAAAGACAAGTTTCATCTTTGCGATTTTTCTTGTACTAGCTTTATAAAATACTTTGCATGTTCAACAGGAATATCAGGTAAAATTCCATGCCCTAGATTAAAGATATGATTCTTACCTTTCATTATCTCTAAAATTTCTTCAACCCCATTTTTAATAGCCCTTTTATCGTATAAGCGACAAGGGTCCATATTGCCTTGAAGTGTGTATTTATCGCTTAATAAATCCCTTACTACATGTAAAGGCGTACTCCAATCAATGCCAAGTACGTCAAAATTCCCATGTATCCTATCTATAAAGCCACTAATGCCCTTTGGAAACAAAATAACAGGTACATGTGGATATTTATCCTTAATAAATTTTGCAATATCAAGCATATAAGGAAAAGAAAATTCATAAAAGGCCTTTTCTTCTAAAGCCCCTGCCCAACTATCAAAAATTTGAATAGCATTTGCCCCGGCGTTAATTTGTTCTTTTAAAAAAAGTTTAAGTGCTAAATTTATCTTTTGTAAAAGTTCGTGTAAAAGGTGAGGGTGGTGATAAAGCATTTTTTTACATTTTGCATAATTTTTTGAACCTCTTCCTTCAATCATATAAGTAGCAATGGTCCAAGCTGACCCACAAAAACCAATCAAGGCCTTATCTTCTGCTAGTTTTTCCCTTGTTAATTTTATAGCATCATAAACATAATGCAACTTTTGAACGCAGTTTCCAACTTCAAGCCTTTCTATATCACTTTCTGTGCTAATTGGCTTTTCAAAAACGGGTCCTTCGTTTTTTTCAAAACGCAAATTCATTCCCATTTCAAGTGGTACAACTAAGATATCAGAAAAAATAATAGCAGCATCAACGCCTAAAATTTCAACAGGTTGCAAGCTTACTTGACTAGCTTTTTTATAATCCTTACAAAGAGATAAAAAATCCCCTGCCTTATGCCTTACTTGCATATACTCAGGCAAGTACCTACCAGCCTGTCTCATCATCCAAACAGGCGTATAAGGTGTTTCTTTTTTAAAACATGCATCTACGAAAATCATAATTTTTTCCTTTATTTTGAAACATTTAAATTTTTAATACTATCAAGATAATTTTCAATCTCCATTTGTTCGTCCTCGTCCAAATTTACAAAAGAAAGTTCTTTAAGTCTATATAAAAGCGAATTTTCAGGGCTTATCAAGCCTTTTCCTATCTCCAAGGTAGTTAAGGCACTTTTTGCAATCAAAAAACGTCCATGCCCCATTGAACCTCTTCTTAAACCCCAAACACTATGCAAAACAGAGGGTTCGTTGTCTATCTGGCCAATATAAAGCATAATATGCCCCTTTAAGTACATTAAGGTCAAATAAGGCTTTGCAAACATTCTAATAAATTCTTTTTTTCTTTCATTATCTAAAAAACTTATATCATAATTTTTTGCAAATTTACTTTGCGAAGCTGAATTTCTAGGTAGATAAATGCCAAAGGCTGTAAAAAATTCACGAGTTAACATAGAACAATCCCTTTCAAATGCATAACCTCCCCAGCCATAAGGCAAACTTAGCATTTGAGAAATTTGATTTTTAACATTTAATTCTTGAAAGCTTATAGGAAATTTTTGAGCATTTTTTTTAGAAATTTTATATTTTTTAGGTCCTATTTTTCCATAATAAAATTTATCATCGCTTTTATAATACGGATAAATGGCGCCTATTCTTGTTTCAAAAAAGAATTTATTATTTTCAGAATAAACTGGTACTTTTTCTTTTATAGGCGTTATAAAATTTAAATTCTCATAGGTATTAGCCCTAGTATCAGTAAAAAGTTCTAAATTCTTTGTTAAAACAAAGCCAAAGCCACTTTCTGCCATTACATAAGCAAATTTTTTATCCTTTGTATAATGAGAAATTAATACAGGCGAACCAGCATTTAATACATTATCATTTGCATAATCAAACGGAATTCCTTCATTTTCAAAGAAAGGATTTTTTAAAATAGCTTGAGTTGTAGGAAAATTTTTAAGCATGGTATTTTGTATAATCAAAGCCTTTTTATTAACGCTACCAAAGGCCTTTATATTTGCGTTATTAATCTGCGTGTTAAACCAGGATTTTGGAATTCTTTGTTTATTAAAGAAAAAATATCTATTTTTAGGATTTTTATATGATTTAAAGGACCAAAAGAGATTTTTTGACTTAATATTTTTAAAGCTACTATGCCATGGTCTAAAAAAATAGCTTTTGTAATTTTGTGAATTATTTTTAAAACTAGTTTGTAGTATTGGTAATATCGAAACATTTTGTTCAAATTCTAAACCTGTATAGTGCTTTTTTTCTATTTCTTTTTCTTCTTCACTTAAAATCTCTTCAGCTTCTTCTTGTTGGCTAATTTCTTCTAAACTTACTTCTTGAGTGGTGTTTAAACTTAATTCTTGATTTTGCGTAGTTTTACTCGAACAAGCTACGAAAAATAGTAAAAAAAATAATAAAAAATATTTCATTAAAATCCTTTGGTTACAAAAAATAGTTATAATTATACTATAAGGATTATAATGCTTGATAAACTAGATAAAATTTTAAAAGAAAATAATGTTTTTCTAAGTGGTGGTGTTGGTGTTGGCAAGTCTTATCTTGCACAAGAGATAAAAGAAGAGTATAAAAACAATGGTAAAAAAGTAGAAGCACTAGGTTCAACTGCTATGAGTGCTGTTAATATAGGTGGGAAAACCCTACATAGATTTTTTTATTTTGGTATTTGTAAGAATTTAGATAAGCTTTTAGTACAAGATAAAAATTATAAAGATCGTATAGATGATTTAAACAATTATTTAGAAAGTATAGATTTAATAATCATTGATGAAATTTCAATGGTAAGCAAAGAACTTTTTGATATGATAGCTTACCGTTGTGATTCTTGTTTTAAAGGTAAATTTTTAATAGTGGGCGATTTTTATCAATTACCACCAGTGGAAAAACAATATAAGGAAGAAGAAAGTGATAATATAGAAAAAAATTATGCCTTTAATTCTGATTTTTGGGAAAAATTAAATTTAGTTTATTTGGGACTAACCACTTCAAAAAGAACAAAAGACAAAGAATTTTATGATTATTTATCTCAGTTAAGAAAGTACGAAATAAGCCTACAATTAATAAATTATTTTAAAGAACGTGTAATTCATCCAACTTGTACAGATAGCTTAGATAATAATTTTACTATTCTTTATAGCACAAATAAACCTGCTGATTTTATTAACGAACAAAAACTTAATTCACTTGAAGGTACTTGCTTTATATTTGAACCTAAAATATTTGAAAAAATTGACAAAAAAGACCTTTATAAGTGGATAGATAAGAATTTAAAAATACCTATCGAACTTAAATTAAAAAAAGGGGTTAGAATTATTTTTTGTGTGAACAATCTTGAAGAAAATTATTATAATGGAGAACAAGGCGAAGTTATTGAAATTTGTGAACAAGATGAAGATGGAGAAGCTTGGATTAAAATTAAAAAATCAGATGGCACTATAATACAGCTTGAAAGATATGCTTTTAAAATGACAAAGGATGAAATAGGTTCTAGTGTTAGTTTTTCACAATTTCCAATAAAATTAGCATATGCTTTAACCATTCATAAATCTCAAGGCATGAGCATAGAAAAATTAGCTTGTAATATTAATAATATTTTTGATTTTGGTCAACTTTATGTCGCACTTTCAAGGGCAAAGGATCCAAATCCAGATTCTTTTAAAATTATTTTTCCAAATTCTAATAAATTTGATTTTATTTTTAGTAATAAAAAAAATGTTAATCCAAGCGTACAAGATTTTTATAAAATACATAAGTTTAAAAACTTAGATGTAGATGAGGATTTTCAATGAAAAAAATTATTATAATGCTTGTGTTTTGCCTTTGTGCTTATGCTAAGCTTAATACCTTAATAATCAATGATTTAAGAACTGATTTATACTCAAAGAGTGGAACAAATTCACTTAAAAAAATTTCAATATCCTTAGAATTTGAAGCAGATAATCTTAGCAAAGATGATAGAAAAAAGCTAATTGATAGCGTTAATACGGTGATTTCTGGCTTCTTTTATGAAGATATCTTTACTGAACTTGGCAAGAATAATTTTAAAAAAACTCTAAGTAAATTTATAGAAAAAAAGTATAAAATAAAGCTTGAAGATATGTATATTTTGGTCTTAAATGGGATTGAAAAATTTGATATTGAAGAATTTAAACGTTTTTTGGAAAGTAGTGAGGCGGTTGAAAGTAAAAAAAGTACTGAACTAAAAAAGACAATAGATAATATAACTATCCCACAAATTCAAAGTCCAAAGGTACCTGATATAATCACTGATGAAGATAGTAGCGATATAAGTGCTGATTCTTTAAATATACCTAAGCTTACCCCTGAGATGAAAGAAAAAATTCAAAATCAAGACCCAAAGGATTATGATTTTAGCAATTTAAATCCATCAAAAAATAAAACTAAAAGCCTAGCTGATTTGCCTCAAGTTGATGATAGTAATGTGCTTGACGTAAACAAGCCTTTAAATTATTTGGAACTAGAAAAAAGTTTTGGAAATTAAAAAATTTTGAAACTTTTTAGCATTTTTCTTAAGTATGCTTATAAATTATGTGAAATTTAAATAAAATATACTTATATAAATTAGATTTTAAGTTTTTTGATATAAGATAAATTTATATTTTTGTTTTGTAGTTTTTAATTTACAAGATTTTGAAAAAAAGCTGTTTTAAAAATTAAATTTTTATTTATCTTTTATCAAAATTTCATTAAAAATGAATTTACTTATATTATTATTCTTTTTAGATATAATATAAAAAAAGTCCTATAAATAGGGAGTTTTTTTTATTCTTTTCTTGTAAATTTAAGCTAGAATTTAAATTTGATATTTTAAAATATTTTACTATTAAAATTTATTCAAGAAAGGTTAAAAAACGATGATGAATAGAAGAGATTTTATAAAAAACACTGCTGTTGCTAGTGCTGCAAGCGTTGCAGGACTTAGTGTACCAAGCTTTGCAGCAAGTACAAAGGAAGATTGGGAGTGGGATAAGTCAGTTTGTCGTTTTTGCGGAACGGGTTGTGGTATTTTAATAGCTAGAAAAAATGGTAAGATTGTTGCAGTAAAAGGAGACCCTGCTGCACCAGTAAATCGTGGTTTAAATTGCATTAAGGGTTATTTTAATGCTAAGATTATGTATGGTGAGGATAGAATCACTACTCCTTTATTGCGTATGAATTCAAAAGGAGAATTCGATAAAAAAGGTAAATTCCAACAAGTTTCTTGGCAAAGGGCTATTGATGAAATGGAAAAACAATTTAAAAAGACCTATAACGAACTAGGACCTACAGGCATTGGTGTTTTTGGTAGTGGTCAATACACTATACAAGAAGGATACGCTGCTGCCAAGCTTATAAAAGCTGGTTTTAGGTCTCACAACATAGACCCAAATGCAAGACACTGCATGGCTTCTGCTGTTGTTGCTTTTATACAAACCTTTGGCGTTGATGAACCATCAGGCTGTTATGATGATATAGAATTAACCGATACTATTGTAACTTGGGGGGCTAATATGGCTGAAATGCACCCTGTTCTTTGGTCAAGGGTAAGCGATAAAAAGCTTAGTAATGCTGACACGGTTAAACTTGTAAATTTAAGCACCTTTTCTAATAGAACCTCACATATTGCAGATATAGAAATTATTTTTAGACCAAGTACGGATTTAGCTATTTGGAATTATATAGCCAGAGAAATTGTTTATAATCACCCAGAAGCCATTGATCAAAAATTCGTAGATGAACATTGCATTTTTACTACGGGTTTTGCTGATATTGGCTATGGTATGAGACCTAATCCAAATCACCCAAAATTTAAAGAAAGCGAAAAAGATACAGTTGCTAAACAACTTGCAATAACCCTTGATGAAGAAGAAGCAGTTGCTTTATCTCACCTTGGTTTAAAAGCTGGTGATAAGCTTGAAATGAAACATGCCGCACAAGCAGCAGCACATTGGGAAATTAGCTTTGAAGACTTTAAAAAAGGCTTAGCCCCTTATACGCTTGATTATGTAGCAAAGGTAGCTAAGGGCGACGATAATGAAAGTTTAGAAGATTTTAAGAAAAAATTACAAGAACTTGCAAATTTATATATAGATAAAAAACGCAAGGTTGTTAGCTTTTGGACTATGGGTTTTAATCAACACACAAGAGGAACTTGGGTAAATGAACAAGCTTATATGGTTCACTTCTTACTTGGCAAACAAGCAAAACCAGGAAACGGGGCGTTTTCTTTAACAGGACAACCAAGTGCCTGTGGTACTGCAAGAGAGGTTGGTACTTTTTGTCATCGTTTGCCTGCTGATATGGTTGTTGTTAATGCTAAACATAGAGAAATTAGTGAAAAAATTTGGAAGGTACCAGCTAAGACTATAAATCCAGTGAATGGTGCCCCTTATCTAAAAATCATGCGTGATTTAGAAGATGGAAAAATTAAATGGATTTGGGTACATGTAAATAATCCTTGGCATAATACTGCAAATGCTAATCACTGGATAGCAGCAGCTAGAGAAATGGATAATTTTATAGTAGTAAGCGACCCTTATCCTGGCATTTCTGCAAAGGTAGCCGATTTAATCTTGCCAACTGCTATGATTTATGAAAAATGGGGTTCTTATGGTAATGCAGAAAGAAGAACTCAACACTGGAAACAACAAGTTTTACCAGTGGGTTCGGCCATGAGTGATACTTGGCAAATAATGGAATTTGCAAAGAGATTTAAGTTAAAAGAAGTATGGAAAGAACATAAGATTAACGATAAGGTTACTATACCTAGCGTTTTAGAAGAGGCTAAGGCTATGGGATATAACGAAGAAGATACACTTTATGACGTACTTTTTGCAAATAAAGAAGCAAAAAGTTTTGTTGCAAATGACCCTATCATGAAAGGCTATGATAATACAGAAGTAAATGGCGATGATAGAAATGTTGTAGGACCGGATGGTAAGGTATTTAAAGGATATGGCTTTTTTGTTCAAAAATATCTTTGGGAAGAATATCGTAAATTTGGCGTAGGACATGGACATGATTTAGCAGACTTTGATACTTATCATAAGGTTAGAGGATTAAGATGGCCTGTTGTAAATGGTAAAGAAACACAATGGAGATTTAATACTCGCTTTGATTATTATGCTAAAAAGGCTGCTCCAAATTCAGACTTTGCCTTTTATGGAAATGCAAATGCTGCTTTGCAAAGAGGGGATTTAACTAAACCAACAAGTGGCGATGAAAAATTCCCACTTAAAAATAAGGGTAAGATATTCTTTCGTCCATTTATGAAAGCTGTTGAAAGACCTGATGAAAATTATCCTTTCTGGTTATCAACTGGTCGCGTACTAGAACATTGGCATAGTGGTACTATGACTATGCGTGTGCCTGAACTTTATAGGGCTGTGCCTGAAGCCTTTTGTTATATGAATGAACAAGATTGTGAAAGATTAAAATTAAATCAAGGCGATGTAGTATGGATAGAATCTCGTCGTGGTAAGGTAAAGGCTAAGGTTGATATGCGTGGTAGAAATAAGCCACCTGTTGGGCTTGTTTATGTGCCTTGGTTTGATGAAAATGTTTTCATTAATAAAGTATGTTTAGATGCTACTTGTCCACTTTCCAATGAAACAGATTTTAAAAAGTGTGCGGTAAAAATAACTAAGGCTTAAAAATATGAGCGATAGAAGAGAATTTTTTAATTCAGCTTTTAAAGGTCTATGTCTTTGTGCTGGTGGTGGATTTTTAGCTACACTTGCCTTAAATGGCGATGATAGCTATTATCTAAGACCACCAGGTGCAGATGATGAAGAAAAATTTATTAGCAAATGTATTAGGTGTGGGCTTTGCGTAAAGGCTTGTCCTTATGATACATTAAAACTTGCTACTATGTTAGATAGCCCAAAAACAGGCACTCCTTTTTATGAAGCTAGAAAAGTTCCGTGCCGTTTGTGTGATGATATCCCTTGTATTAGGGATTGTCCAACGGGTGCCCTTGATAAAAAATACCTTGAAAAACCAAAGGGAATTTTTGCAACAAAAATGGGAATAGCCATAATAGATAGTGCAAGTTGTGTTGCACATTGGGGAATTCAATGTGATGCCTGTTATAGGGCCTGTCCTTTGATAGATAAGGCCTTAAAGGTAGAAACAAGAAGAAACGATAGGACCTCAAAACACGCATTTTTATTGCCTGTTGTAGACCATGAATTTTGTGTAGGATGTGGACTTTGTGAAAGGGCCTGTATTACTGAACTTCCTGCTATTAGAGTTTTGCCACGTTCTTATGTGTTAGGTAGGGCTGGTGCTCATTATGTAAGGGGTTGGGATGAAGAAGACCAAAAAAGAGTAAAGGATGCTGATACTACAAAAAATTTGAATGAAAAAAAGGTTCAAGATTACCTTAATAGTGGAGATTTGTTATGAAGTACTTAATTTTGAGAAGAATAGTGCAAATTTCACTACTTGCCTTATTTGCTTTTGGGGCTACTGATTTTATTTTAAAAGGAAATTTAAGCTCATCAAAGCTTTTTTCTACAATCCCATTAAGTGATCCTTTTGCTGTTATACAAATACTTCTTGCTTCTTTTGGTATAAATGTAACAGCTTTAATAGGAGCCTTTATTATCTTTGTTTTTTATGGTTTATTTGTAGGTCGTGCTTTTTGTGCTTGGGTTTGTCCTATAAATTTAATTACAGATTTTGCAAATTTCATGCGTAATAAATTTAATTTTAAAAGTAGTAAATTTGCCATTTTAAGTAAGAATTTGCGTTATTATATTTTAGCTTTGGTTTTATTAATGTCCTTTATTTTAAGTATGCCTGTTTTTGAAAATCTTTCTTACATAGGCGTAGTTCATCGAGGCATTATTTTTGGAGAAGCATCTTGGGTTTTTGTAGCCTTTATCATTTTTTGCATTGATACCTTTATATCACCTAGGGCAACTTGTTCGCATTTTTGTCCTTTAGGTGCTTTTTATGCAATTATCTCGCGTTATGCTTTTTTAAAGATTAAATATGACGCAGAAAAATGCACTAAGTGTTATCATTGTATTAATATTTGTCCTGAAAAACAAGTATTAAATATGGTAGGCAAGGAAAGTAAGAGTGTGAGTTCTGGTGAGTGTATTCGTTGTGGACGTTGTATTGAAGTGTGCAATGATGATGCTTTGAATTTTAATTTATTTTATCTAAGGAGAAAATGATGAAAAAGAATAAATTGTTTATATTTTTATTGGTAATAGGATTATTTTTATCATCTTGTAATGATGCTAATGCTAGTAAAAAAACTGCAAAGATTTCAAAGGCACAAGAAGAAATGAATTCCGATACCCTAGGCTTTAGAAAAGGTGACTTAGCAGATGAAAAAGTTGTTTTTACAGATATTAGCTATGCTGGAAAAGAAGCAGGAGAATCAATACTTTATGAAAGGGCCTTTGAAAATGCTCCACCACTTATTTCTCACGCGATAGAAGATATGCTTCCTATTACAGCTGATAATAATCTATGTTTAAGTTGTCATGATAAGGCTATAGCTGTTGATGTTGGAGCTACTTCTTTACCTGCTACTCATTATTATGATTATAGAAATAATAAATCAACAGGTGATACACTAAGTGATTCTCGCTTTAATTGTACTGCTTGTCATGTTGCACAAAGTGATGCTAAACCTATAGTGGCAAATGTGTTTAAGGCGGAATTTAAAGACGATGATCTTAAAAAGAAGTCAAATCTTATTGATGTTATGAATGAGGGCGTTGATTATAAATGATAAGAATTTTTTTCATTATAAGCTTTATTTGTAGCTTGGTTTTTTCTTATGAGTTGCGTATAAATTCTAATGTTACAGCTTTAAAGCTTGATGATAAAAATTTATACATAGGCACAGATAGTGGAGAAATTTTACTTTACACTATCGATGATAAGGTTTTATCAAACCTTATCGCTTTGCCTAGTATAGAAAATTTTTATGGAAAATCAGCTGCTTCTATTTTTTCTATGGATGTTTTTAAAGATAATTTAAGTATTTTAAGCGAATCTTCTTATGGTAAAAAAGATGTACATATTTATAAAAATGCTACACTTAAAAAAATAGGTCAAAAAGATGATGAGATAAAAAAGGTTTTTTTCATAGATGACAATATCTTACTCGTAGTATATTTAGGTTCAGAAATAATATTATATGATTTAACAAATTCTAAGATTACTAAAAGTTTTAAATTTTCTCATTCAAGTTTAAATGATGCTGTTTTAAGCAAGGATAGAAAATTTCTTGTGGCAGGTTTTGAAAGTGGAGAGATTGAAATTTTTGATATTAAAAAATGGGCTTTGAGTGCTAAATTTAGTGGGGTCCATAAAGATAATATATATCAGGTTGATTATAAAAATAATGTTATTGTAAGCTGTGGTACAGATAGACGCATAGGTATTATTAAAAATGGCAAAGAAAATTTTTTACAAAAAACCTTTTTAATGTATGATTGCGCCTTAAATCCAAGTGGTAGCATAGCTGCGTTTAGTGATAATAGTACTAATGTTACAGAGTTAGTTGATACTAGTACGCTTAGTACCATTGTTAAATTTGATGATATTAATTTATTAAGTGAGTTTATAGTATTTATAAACGATAATGAATTTATTATTGCAGGTTATGGAGATGTGATTTTATTTAGGAGTGTAAAATGAATTTATCAAGTGTTTTAATTGTTGCAAAGGAAGAAAATATTCCTAATTTAAAAAAAGATATTGAAGGGGTTGAAAATTGTTCGATTGAGTTAGTTGAAAATGGCAAGATTGTAGCTGTTATTGAAAGTGAGGATTTTGATAGCCAGGTTGGTACTTATAAAAAGCTTGAACAATTACCAAATATCATTGATATAAGTATGATTTTTACTTATCAAGACTTAGAAGAAGATATTGACAAGGCACAAAATAGCGACGCAGCTAGGGTGATTAATAAGGACCAAAAGGCAGAAGATATAGTTTATGGTGGTTCTGTACCCGATGAGTTTGCTTAAAATTTGAAAAAATTTGCTACAATGCTTTTTTATTTTTTTTAAAGAAGTGTTGTATGATTTTTTTAATCCCTATTCTTATAATTATTGCAATTTTATTTGGCATAGATTATTTATATTTTAATGATGATAAAAATACAAACAAAACAAAACAAGAATTAAATATTAGCATTGATGATGAAAAACAAAAACATATTAAAGAACTTTTTAAAAAGCAGTAATTTTTTGATTTATTAAATTAAATTTGATAAAATAAGATTTAAATTTATTTAATGGAAAATAATGAAAAATACTATCACAGAGGCTTCAATTTACGAGGCACAGGGCTTAAAACAAGAGGCCTTAGAAATTTATAAAAATATACTAAAAAAAGACCCGAATAATCAAAATGCAATTGATGCTATTCGTCGTTTAAGTGGCTTTCGCTCAAAACATGAAGATTTAAATATACAAATGCTTGATTTTTTTATAAAAATGAAAAGCGAAAAAGAAATTAGTGAATTTAAAAGGTGGTTGATTAGGATATGAAAAAGGATTTACGAGATTTAGCAAAGCAAACTATTAGCGAAGTTGAGTTGCACGAGGCAAAAAGAAAAAGTGAGCTTGAGTTAAAAGAAGAAAATAAAAAAAAAGAGGAATTAAGGCTTAAAGAAGAAAGACTAAGAAAAGAACAAATTCAAAGACTTGAAGAAGCTAAAAAGGCTGAAAGTGTAAAAAAAGAAATTCAACTTGAAAAGCCTATTTTGCCTAAGATAGAAGATGAGATTCAAGTACTTGAAAGTGAAATTTTAAATCCTAGTATCACAGAACAGGTCCAAGTTTCAAAAGAAGATATGTTTTTAAGAAATCTTAGAGAAAGGATTTTAGTGCTTTTTGAGGGTTTAAATAGCGTTGAAAAGGATCAATTAGAACAGAGATTGCAACTTACTACGAATTTTTTAGAGTTTTTACTTGCAAATATCGAAGATAAGCTTAAAGACTAAACCCGAACTTGCCTTTATACGTGATTTTTTAAGATCCTATACAAAAAGGGCTTTTTTGGTTGGGGGCAGTGTAAGGGACTTGTTTTTAGGCTTAGAGGTAAATGACTTTGATATAGAACTTTATGATTTAAGCATTGAAGATTTTGAAAAGCTTATGCAAAAGCTTGGAGCAAAGGGCTTTGGAAAAAGCTTTTTTGTGTATAAGTTTGAAAATTTTGATCTATCCCTAGCAAGAATTGAAAATAAAATTTCTTACGGGCATAAGGGCTTTGAAGTTAGCCTTTGTCAAGATGAAAAAATAGCAGCAAAAAGGCGAGATTTTAGTATAAATGCTTTAATGATAAATATTTTTAATGATGAATTACTAGATTTTTATAACGGGCTTAATGACCTTCAAAATGGCATTTTAAGGCATATTGATGATGATAGTTTTAAAGAAGATAGTTTAAGAATTTTAAGGGCTATTTATTTTGTATCGCGTTTTAATTTTGATATAAATGATTTAAGTTTAAAATTAATGCAAAGTATGGATATATCGGACTTAAGTTTGGATAGAATAAATAGCGAACTTTATAAATTTTTTAAAGGACAATACCTTTCAAAGGCCTTTTTTTACTTGCAAAAATTAAATTTAGAAAAAAGGCTTTTTAACCTTGATACAAATGATGAAAATTTTATAATCTTACTTGAAAAATATAGAAAATTTATTAAAGATGATAGCTTTTTTTTATATTTTTACCTAAATTATTTTAATATAAATAAGAAAGATTTTTTTAAAAGAACAAGGCTTAAAAATTCTTATTTAAAGGCAAGTTATGAGCCTTTTTTTAAAGATGATATGAGCGATTTTGATTTTATGAAAATTTCTACCCTAATGCCTTTAAAAACATGGCTTGGACTTTGGGATGAAGAAAGGATTAAAAGGGCTAGGGAGTTAAAAATTTATAACGAGAGTTTTAAAAGTGAAATTTCTTCACAAAGTTTAATGCAGCAGGGCTTTTATGGTAAAATGTTAGGCGAAAAACTTGCTAGTTTAAAGGAACTTGAACTAAAAAATTATTTAAAAAAATTTAAGGATTAATGATGATTTATATATTAAAAATTTGCACAAATGATGAAAAAGGCTTGATATATAGAATTTCTGATGTGATTTTTAAATATCATATAAATATTATTAAAAATGATGAATTTGTCGGTGAAAATATGTTTTTTTTTAGGGCTATTTTAGAAGGGGACTTTGATAAGGATGCTTTTATTGGGACTTTAAGTGCAATGTTGCCTGCAAATTCAAAGATTGAAGTACATTTAAAACTTAAAAAAAATATTGTTGTTTTTGCAACTAAAGAAAGTCATTGTTTAGGGGATTTGTTAATAAGGCATTATAGTGATGAGTTAGGGGCAAACATTAAAGCTGTTATTTCAAATCATGAAGTTTTAGCTAATTTAGTAAAAAAATTTGATATAGATTTTCATAGTATAAAAAGTGAGAATTTAGACAGACAAAGCCACGAAGAACTTATTTTACAATGCTTAAAAGAATATGACTTTGATTATTTGATTTTAGCAAAGTATATGAGAATTTTATCGCCAAATTTTGTTAGTCATTTTGAAGGAAAAATTATAAATATACACCATTCTTTTTTACCTGCTTTTATAGGTGCAAACCCTTATAAACAAGCCTTCGAAAGAGGAGTAAAGATAATAGGGGCTACGGCTCACTTTGTAAATAATAACCTAGATGAAGGTCCTATTATAACCCAAGATGTTTTATCGATTAATCATGAATTTAGCTGGCAAGATATGCAACAAGCTGGGCGAAATGTAGAAAAAAATGTACTTTCAAAGGCCTTAGATTTAGTCTTTGATGATAGAATTTTTATTTTTCAAAATAAGACTATTATTTTTTAATTTTTTATAAGAGAATTTTTGATAAAATCAGCGTTTATTTTTTATGAAAGGACAAAAGATGTTAGAAGGTATCGTTAGAGAGAGTATCGGTAGAAAAGCTTCTAAGGCTTTAAAAAGAGATGGTTATCTAATCGCAAACATCTATGGAAAAGGCTTAGAAAATATCAATGCAGCCTTTAAAGTAAATGACTTTATCAAAGAAGTGCGTAAAAAAACTACTTTAGCCTTTGATGTAAAGATAGGAGATAAGGTTTTAAATGTGGTTGTAGTTGACTATCAAAAAAACCCTGTTACAAGCGATTTAAAGCATGTTGATTTAAAGGTAGCTCAAAAGGGCGTTGTTTCTAAATATATGATACCTGTTAAGGTAGTAGGAACTGCGATAGGGCTTAAAAATAAGGGTGTTTTAATACAATCAAAACGTAGATTAAAGGTAAAATGCACAGCTGAGGATTTACCAAATTTCTTTGAACTTGATGTAAGCAAATTAGATGTTGGAGATGCCTTACTTGTAAGAGATGTCGTAGCTCCAAAGGGTGTAAGCATAATAGACGCACAAAGGGTAGCTGTAGTTGGCGTAGAAAAAGCTAGATGATTTTAGTCGCAGGACTTGGCAATATAGGCAAGGAGCATGAAAATACTCGCCATAATGCCGGTTTTATGCTTGTGGATTTGTTTTTAGAAAATTCACAAGCTCTTATAATCTCAAATTCCAAATTTCAAGGCGAAGTTAGAAAGTTAAATTCCACTCTTTTTTTAAAGCCTCACACTTATATGAATTTATCAGGCAAAAGTATTAAAGCCGTATATGATTTTTACAAATGTCAAAGACTTATAGTAATACACGATGATATAGATTTAAGCTTGGGTACCTTGAAATTTAAAAAGGGTGGAGGCAATGGTGGGCACAATGGGCTTAAAAATATAGACTTGCTTTTGGGAAATAGTTACGAGCGAATTCGCATAGGCATAGGTAAAAATGACAATGTTTTAAACTATGTTTTGGACGAGTTTAAAGAAGAAGAAAAGAAAATTTTAGCCCCTGTTTTAGAAACAGCTTGCAAGGCTTTAAATGAGCTTTTAAAAAATGATGATTTAGCTTATATCGCTTCTAAATTTAGCTTAAGGGCTAAAAAGGAAGTTTAAGCATTAAAAACTTTCATACTTACAAAATATTGTATTTTCTATGCTAAGATTTACAAAAATCTTTAAAGTGTTGTAAATGTGGATATTTTTTCGTTTTATTTCAAGTATTTATCTTAAAAATTTTTTCATACTTTTTTTTGCTTTGCTTGGTTTTTATTGTGGTATTGATTTACTTTTAAATTTTAAAGACTTACCAAATTCGGCAAACTTAGGCCTACTTTACACGCTTTTTTTGGCCTTTAGTGCAATTACTTATGTTTTACCTATATCTTTGATTTTTGCCCTTGTTTTATCCTTGCTTAATATGATAAGAAACAATGAATTTGTAAGCCTTTACGCTTTGGGGCTTAGTAAAAATTTGGTGATTATTTTTCCCTTTATTTGGGCGATAATTTTTTGTTTTATATATATTATCTCAAATTTTACCCCCTTTGCTTATGCAAATGATTATAAAAGAAATATATTAAAAAATGGCACTTTAAGTAAGCAAAGTACTGACCTTTTTTTAAAATTTGATGATAGCTTTATTTATATTTCTAGCTTAAATGAACAAAATACATTAAACGAGGTTAAAATTTTTAATATTAAAGATTTAAATTTAAGCTCTTTTATAGTGGCTAAAAAGGCTGTTTTTAAAGATGAAACCTGGACCTTAAAAGAAACAAATGCTACTAGCTTACCAGACACGTTTTTACTTGGTGAAAATGGCTTTGTTAAGGAAAATTTTGAAAGTATATCAGGGCTTGCTGGTTTTAAACCAAAGATTATTGAAAATGTGGCAAATAACCGCGATTCTTCCATTAAAGATAGCCTTGAAAGCCTTATTTTATTTAAAGAACAAGGTATTAACATTAATGCTATTAAAATCTCGCTTTACAAGCAAATTTTTACGCCCTTTTTTGCCCCTTTTTTAATGTTAATAATGTATTATTTTTTTCCTATTATTAGTAGATTTTTTAATCTCGCCTTTGTAGCCTTTGTAGCCTTTATCGTAACCTTTGCTGTGTGGGGTACTTTATTTATAGCTATGCGTCTTAGTGAAAATGGCGTGATAGCTTCTGAACTTGCCATTGTTTTACCTATACTTTGCCTTGGATTTTTTGCCTTTTTTATTTTTTATAAGCATCGCTAAGTTTTTTTATAGTAAAATTACAATTTTTAAGGATTAACAATGGATTATAAAGCTTTAAGAGATACTTATCAAACCCCCTTTTATATATATGATTTTGACGCTATAAAAGAAAGATTTTTACATTTAAAAGAAGCCTTTAAGGCAAGAAAATCACAAATTTTTTATGCCCTAAAGGCTAATTCAAATTTAAGCCTTTTAGCACATTTAGTAAGACTTGATAGTGGCTTTGATTGCGTTAGTATAGGCGAAGTAAAAAGGGCCTTAAGGGCAGGTGCAAAGCCTTATAAAATAATATTTAGTGGGGTTGGAAAAAGTGAAAGTGAGCTTAAAGAGGCCCTAAATTTAGATATTTTATATATAAATTTGGAAAGTGATGCTGAAATGCTAGTGCTAGAAAAGGTAGCAAAAGCCTTAAATTTAAAGGCTAGAATTAGCATTCGTGTTAATCCAAATGTAGATGCAAAAACTCACCCTTATATTGCTACTGGCTTAAATGAAAATAAATTTGGCGTTAAGCTTGAAGTGGCTAAAAAAATGTATCTTTACGCACAAAATAGCGATTTTTTAGAACCTGTTGGTATTCATTTTCATATAGGTTCTCAACTCCTTGACACAAGCCCTATAATAGAAGCAGCAAAGATTATAGCCTCCTTGGTTAGGGAACTAAAATCAGCTAATATTGAGCTTAAATTCTTTGATGTAGGTGGGGGTTTGGGCGTTGTTTATGAAAACGAACAAGAACCAGATTTATACGAGTACGCACAAGGAATTTTATCTTGCTTAAATGGGCTTGATGTAACCATTTGTGTAGAACCTGGACGTTTTTTAGTGGCAAAAAGTGGGGAATTAGTAAGTAGCGTTTTATATGAAAAAATCACTCCTTCTAAAAGATTTATTATAGTTGATGCTGCTATGAATGATTTAATAAGACCTAGCTTGTACGAGGCCTATCACGAAATAGTTTTACCCTATAATGATAATGAAAAAAGTCTTTGTGATGTGGTGGGTGGAATTTGTGAAAGTGGGGATTTTTTTGCTAAGGATAGAATGCTACCAAAGAGTAAGAGTGGGGATATTTTAGTGATTAAAAATAGTGGGGCGTATGGCTTTAGTATGAGTAGTAATTATAACTCACGTCCTAGAGTTTGCGAACTAGCCATTGAAGATAAAAAAGTAAGATTAATAAGAAGAAGGGAGAGTTTTGAGGACTTAATAGCTTTAGAACTTTTAGGGAGTAAAATTTAATTGAAAGATTGTAAGTCTTATTTAGAAACCATACTTGAAAAAAGTGAAAAGTATTTAAAAAAACATTTTAAAGCAAAAGAATATAAAGATTTTTTGCAAAGTATTTCTTATATAAAAAATATAAAAGATAAAAAAGAAGTTGTTAAATTTTTTGAAAAGCACTATTATAAATTTATAAAAGAACTTTATCAAGCACAATATAAATACGATGAAAAATTAGAAAATTTTTTACAAGAAAAAGAAGATAAAAAGATTATTTGGGGAGATTGTTTAAGGGCTTTAAGGCTTATGAAAAGTGAAAGTATATCTTGCATGGTAACTTCTCCTCCTTATTATAACGCAAGAAACTATGCTAAATGGAAAAATTTAGATGAATATTTTAAGGATATGGAAAAAATTTTAAAAGAGTGTTATAGGGTTTTGGATAATCACCGAGTTTTTGTATTTAATGTTGGTGATATATTCGACAATGACAATTTATTTACAAGTTCTACTTGGGGAAAAAGACGTTTACCACTTGGGGCGTATTTTATAATCTTATTTGAAAAAATAGGTTTTACCTTTGTAGATGATATTATTTGGGACAAAGGAGAGGTGCAAAGTCAAAGGCATAAAAATGGCAACAAGCCTTATCCATACTATCAATATCCTATGAATTGTTATGAGCATATTTTGATTTTCCATAAACACAGATTAGATGAAAATCGCTATCCTTGTCCAGTTTGTGGTTGTTTGCAAGTTAATGGCAATGCTTATACAGAAAGAGGTTTGAAAAGTTGGGAGTGTAAAAATTTAGATTGCTTTGAAAGAAGTAAGGCAAATAGGGGCAAAAGATTTAGTGCAAAAACCTTTATCACTCAAAATGATGAAAATAATATTAAAAATGAGATTAGCAAAGATTTTATTTATGCTTGGCGTAGGGATATTAAAAAAATAAATCCTGTGATTAAGATAAATTCTAAGGGACAAAATATCTTAGGACATAGTGCCCCTTTTCCAACGCAAATTCCAGAATTTGCCGTAAGAATGTTTAGCTATAAAGGTGAAAGAGTCTTAGACCCCTTTGCCGGTCTTGGTACAAGTATAATAGTGGCAAGTAAGCTAGGACGCGTAGGAATAGGAATTGAACGCGATTTAAGTACAAAAGAATATGTTTATAATTTTTTAGGCAAAGAAAATTTAAAAGAATTTATTTTATGAGCGAAAATATAGATAAGAAAAAACAAGTTATTGGACTTTATGGTGAAATGCAACTTGCAATGAAACTTCACGCACTAGGTTGGCAAGTACATAGAAGTTATATTGATGAGGGCATAGATTTTGTAATTTCAAAATATTTTTGCAAAAAATGTAATAAATTTAGCAATCAATTTATAAGACAAGTACAATACGAAGGAAAGAATTCAAAATGCGTTACAAATTTATGCGAGTTTTGTAAAATACAAAAACTAGATATTATCACAAAGTATTTACAGGTAAAAACTAGCGAAGGAAAACCTACCAATGAAGAAACAATAAGAATGTTTAGTTTTCATCCAAAAATTCGCTATGATTTAGATAGAAATGTTTTTTATGTGTGGACTGCTGTTTTTGGGGAAGATGATTTACAAAAAGCTACTATACATTATTATATTTTTAATACAGATGAAGTTTGTAAATTTGATAATTTAGCCTTAGATACCTATCAAATAACTGATAATCAAAAAACAAGTTTGCGTATAAATTTACAAGGAAAAGTGTTAAATAGTAGTAAAAAATACAGCTATGAGTGTTTTAAAGATTTTCATAATAATTTTATGATTTTAGAAAAAGTTGATTATTAAAATTTCACTACAAATTTTTACGCCTTTGCGAGTATTTTTAAAATTATTCTTATCAATTAAATATTTACAAGTTAGCAATAAACAAAATTTAACAAATAGCTTGATACAATAGCGAAAATTTTTGATTGTTTTAAGGATTAAAATGCAAGAAAGAATTGATTATATAGTTAAAATTTTAGATGAAAAAAAGGCTGAGGATATTCAAATTTTTGATATGCAAGAGTATTTTGTAAAATTTGTAATTATTGCTACTACCTTGGGCGAAAAACATGCTTTGGGCTTGGTTGATGAGCTTAAAGAAAAATTAAAGGCAAAAAATGAGCAGTTTTTAGCCATCGAAAGTGGCGAAGAATGGTGTGTGCTTGACCTTGGTGATATATTAATTCATCTTTTAACGCCTGTAAAAAGAGAACTTTTTAAGATAGAAGAACTTTTAGAAAGTTTAAAGAAAAAACAAAATTAATTATTTTTTAAAGGAAAAAATTATGGAAAAAATATTATTTATAGACAGAGATGGAACACTTATAAAAGAACCAAAGGATAATTTTCAAGTAGATAGCCTTGAAAAATTAAGCTTTGAAAAAGGGGCTATAAAGGCATTAATGAGACTTAAAAATTTCGGTTTTAAATTCGTTCTTGTTAGCAATCAAGACGGGCTTGGGACCTCTTCGTTTGCTTTGCAAGATTTTAAACTTCCGCAAGAAAAAATGCTTGAAATTTTAAAAACTTGCGATATAGAATTTAAGGATATTTTTATTTGTTCTCATTTTGAAAATGAAAATTGTGAGTGTAGAAAGCCTAAAACAGCCTTGCTTAATGAGTATATTAAATTTAATCTTTTTGATAAAGACCAAAGTTTTGTAATAGGCGATAGGGACACTGATATGATACTGGCTTCAAATTTAGGCATTAAAGGGCTTAAATATGGAGAAAAAAGCTGGGATGATATTACAAATGAAATTTTATCTTCTTTTAGAATGGCAAATATTACTAGAAAGACAAAGGAAACTGATATTAATGTTAAACTTTGCCTAAATGGTGGCAAAATAAGTATTAACACGGATATAGGTTTTTTTGACCATTTATTAGAACAAATCGCTGTTCATTCTGGCATAGGGCTTGAAATTTCTTGTAATGGTGATTTGCACATAGATGAACACCATAGCGTTGAAGATGTTGCCCTTGCACTTGGAACTGCCATAAAAAAGGCCTTAGGTGATAAGATAGGCATCGGGCGATATGGCTTTGTTTTGCCTATGGATGAGAGTTTGGCAAGTTGTGCTATTGATTTTTGCAATCGCCCACATTTAGTTTATAAGGCTAAATTTAAAAAGCAAAAATTAGGCAAACTTAGTACAGAAATGATTTATCATTTTTTCTATTCCCTTGCTTATTCAATGGGTGCTAGTTTGCATTTAAAGGTTAAAGGCAAAAACGAACACCATAAGGCAGAAGGCTTATTTAAGGCGTTTGCAAGAGCTTTTAAAATGGCTATTAAAATAGAAAATGAAAAGCTTTCAAGTTCAAAGGGCGTTTTATAAATTTTTTATATTTTTTTTCTAAATCCCTTTAAAATACTTAAATTCTAACTATTTAACGCATAATCCTTTATTTAAATTTCAATTTAAATTTTTAATTTTTAAAATAAAGGGCTAATTATTATTTAAATTTTTGTGTAAATTTTTAATAATACAAAAATATTTTTTTAATTTATTTATTTTTAATATAAAAAATCTTGCTAAATTAAAAAAATATGTGTATAATTTCAAAACAAATTAACACAAGGAGATAAAATGCAAGTAGATAATATCCTTGATAATAACAAAGATATAGGACTTTATAGCCCAAGATACGAACATGATGCCTGTGGTATAGCTGCGGTTGCAAATATTAGAGGTATGGCTAGTTATAAGGTGGTTTGTGATGCCTTAGAAATTTTAATGCAGCTTGAACACAGAGGTGGGGCTGGTGCAGAAGAAAATTCAGGCGATGGGGCTGGTATTTTAATACAAATTCCACATGATTTTTTCTTAACCCAAGAATTAGGTTTTGTTTTGCCTCAAAGGGGCAATTATGGGGTTGCACAAATGTTTTTATCTCCAAATTTTGCCGCAAAAGAAGAAGCTAAAGAAATTTTTTTACAAGCTTTAAAAGACATAAATGTTGAGTTTTTAGGCTTTAGAGAGGTGCCTGTTAATCCAAGCGATTTAGGGGCAACTGCACTAAAGGCCATGCCTTATTTTTTACAAGCCTTTGTTAAAAAGCCTGATAATATACAAAGTGGCATTGAATTTGAGCGTTTACTTTATAAATTGCGTCGTTTGATTGAAAAACGTACCTTTAATGTGCCAAAATTTTATTTTTCTAGTTTTTCATCGCGTACTATTGTTTATAAGGGAATGTTACTTTCTACTCAATTAAGTGATTTTTACCTAGATTTTAAAGATGTAAATATGAAAAGTGCAATAGCCCTTGTTCATTCTCGTTTTTCTACAAATACCTTCCCAAGCTGGGAAAGGGCACACCCAAATAGATATATGGTGCATAATGGAGAGATTAATACAATCCATGGTAATGTCCATAATATCATGGCTAGAGAAGGGCTTATGCAAAGTGATTATTTTGAAGATTTACAAGATATCTTTCCTATAATAGCTAAGCCAAGTAGCGATTCTGCAATGTTTGATAATACCTTAGAATTTTTAGCTTTAAATGGTCGCACCTTAGAAGAGGCCTTTATGATGATGGTACCTGAACCTTGGCATAAAAATAGCACAATGGGGCCTAAAAAAAGGGCCTTTTATGAATATAATTCTATGTTAATGGAACCATGGGACGGCCCTGCTGCAATTATCTTTACAGATGGCATCGTAATGGGTGCTAGTCTTGATAGAAACGGCTTTCGCCCAAGTAGGTATTATCTAACGAAGGATGATTTTTTAATACTTTCAAGTGAAACAGGGGCCTTAAAACTCGATGAAAAAAATATTAAGGCTAAAAAACGTTTAGAACCTGGAAAATTATTGCTTGTGGATACTGCAAGGGGTAGGCTAATAGCTGATGAAGAGTTAAAATCTCATTATGCAAATGCAAAGCCTTATGAAAAATGGCTTAAAAATTTAATACACCTTGATAAACAACATAGCAAAAATTATAAGCATGAATTTTTAAGCAAGGAAGAAGTACTAAGACTTCAAAAGGCCTTTGCTTATAATTATGATGAGTTAAGTCAAAGTATTTTACCTATGGCACAACACGGAAAAGAAGCCTTAGGGGCAATGGGCGTTGATACCCCATTAGCCGTGCTTTCAAAGCAATATCAACCCCTTTATAATTATTTTAAACAACTTTTCGCACAAGTTACAAATCCTCCACTTGATGCAATAAGAGAAGAAATAGTAACTTCTACTAGAATTTATTTAGGTAGAGAAGGAAATTTATTAAAGGCTGATGAAAATAACGCTAAAAGAGTGAAAATTTCACTGCCTATAATTAGCAATGAAGAACTTTTTGAGATAAGGTCTTTGAAGAAATTTCAAGTTAAGGAATTTTCTTTGCTTTATGATTATAATAAAAAATCGCTTGAAAATGCTTTAAGCGAGCTTTTTGAAAGGGTTGAAGAAGAGATTAAAAAGGGCGTTTCAATTATCATTTTAAGCGATAAGGGTGTAAATGCAAAAAATGCTTATATCCCTTCTTTATTAGCTGTTTCAGGTCTTCATAATTACCTAGTTAGAAAGTCCTTAAGAACACATGCTAGTATTATTATACAAACTGGTGAGGCTAGAGAAATTCATCATTTTGCTTGTTTGTTAGGATATGGGGCAACAGTTATTAATCCCTATTTAGTTTATGAAAGCATTTATCAATTAATAGAAAATAAAAATTTAAATTTAAGCTATGAAGATGCCATTTTAAATTTTATAAAGGCTAGTTCAAAGGGTATTGTTAAGATTGCCTCAAAAATGGGCGTTTCTACCTTGCAAAGCTATAATGGTTCAGCTCTTTTTGAATGTTTAGGTTTAAACTCACAAATGATAGATAAATACTTTACCCTTACAACTTCAAGGATTGAAGGCATTAGTTTGCAAGATTATGAAAAAGAATTGATTAATATACATAAAAACGCCTTTACTATGCCTTTAAAAGCACTTGATTCTATGGGCGTTCATGGGTTAAGGAGTCAAAAAGAAGAACACCTACTTGACCCTCTTGTGATTTTTCATTTGCAAAATTCTTGTAAAAATAATGATTATAAGGAATTTAAAAAGTATAGTGCTTTAATTGATAAAAAGCAGCTTAATCTTCGTTCTTTAATGGAATTTGATTTTAGCGAGGCCATTGATATTGAAAAGGTAGAAAGCGTTGAAAGTATAATGAAACGTTTTAAAACAGGGGCTATGAGTTATGGTTCTATCTCAAAAGAAGCCCATGAGTGCTTAGCAATGGCTATGAATTTAATAGGGGCAAAGAGCAATTCTGGCGAAGGTGGAGAGGATGAAAGTCGTTATGTAAATGATAAAAACTCAGCCATTAAGCAAGTAGCAAGTGGTCGTTTTGGCGTTGATTTAAATTATTTAGTACATGCTAAAGAAATTCAAATCAAAGTAGCACAAGGTGCAAAACCTGGCGAAGGCGGGCAATTAATGGGCTTTAAGGTTTATCCTTGGATAGCTAAGGCTAGGCATTCTACGCCGGGAGTTACTTTAATTTCTCCTCCACCTCACCATGATATTTATAGCATAGAGGACTTAGCTCAATTAATCTATGATTTAAAAAATGCTAATAAAGATGCAAAAATTTCAGTAAAACTTGTTAGTGAAAGTGGCATAGGAACCGTAGCTGCTGGGGTTGCAAAGGCCGGGGCGAATTTAATCTTAGTTTCAGGCTATGATGGGGGAACTGGGGCTAGTCCTAGAACTTCAATAGCAAATGCTGGAATTCCTTGGGAACTAGGACTTGCTGAAACTCACCAAACTTTAATTTTAAATAATCTAAGAGAAAGGGTACGCCTTGAAACAGATGGAAAATTAATGAATGGTAGGGATTTAGCCATTGCTGCATTGTTAGGGGCTGAGGAATTTGGTTTTGCGACTGCCCCTTTAATAGTTTTGGGTTGTACTATGATGAGAGTTTGCCATTTAAATACCTGTCCTTTCGGTATAGCGACGCAAGATACAAAGCTTAGGGATAGGTTTAAAGGAAAGGCTGAACATGTAGTAAATTTCATGCGTTTTATAGCACAAGATTTACGTGAATATATGGCAAGGCTTGGCTTTGAAAAGCTTGATGATATGATAGGTAGGGTTGATAAATTAAGACAAAAAGAAATACAAGGAAAGGCTAGTAAGATAAATTTAGATAGAATTTTAAAATCCTTGCCTACTTATAATAAAAATGCCGTGCATTTTCAAGGTTTTAAGGATAATAAGCTTGAAAAGACTATTGATTATAGAATTTTATTGCCACTTTGCAAGAGTGCTTTGGCAAAAAAAGAACCTATAAAATTATCCTTACAAGTTAGCAATCTAAGTAGGACCTTTGCTACCATGCTTTCAAGTGAAATTTTAAAGCATTATGGTAAGGATAGCCTTAAAGAAGATAGCATTCACATAAATGCTATAGGCAATGCTGGAAACAGCTTTGGGGCTTTTTTAGCAAGAGGAATTGTACTAGAAATAATAGGCGATAGCAATGATTATTTAGGTAAGGGCTTAAGTGGCGGTAAGATTATAGCAAGGATCTCACAAGATGCTACCTTTAGCCCCGAAGAAAATATAATAGCTGGTAATGCTTGTTTATATGGGGCTACTGAAGGCGAGGTGTATTTAGATGGCATTGCAGGAGAGAGATTTTGCGTTAGAAATTCAGGGGCAAAGGCCGTTGTTTTAGGAACTGGTGTTCATGGTTGTGAGTACATGACAGGAGGGCTTGTTGTGGTACTTGGTGATGTGGGTGTGAATTTTGGTGCTGGTATGAGTGGAGGAGAGGTCTTTATCTTTGGAAGGCATAATGAAGCTCATGTAAATACTGAACTTGTGGATATTAAGGCATTGAGTGCTAAGGATGAAAAGGTTTTAAAAGCCATGATTGAAAAGCATATTTTTTATACAAATTCTAAAAAGGCAAAAAATATCTTGCAAAAATTTGATAAAAAAGATTTTTTCAAGGTTATGCCAAGGGACTATGAAAAAATGCTTAAAATGCTTGAATTTTGTAAAAAAGAAGCAGACCCTGAACTTAGTGCTTTTTTAAAATTAAGCAAGAAAGGATAGAAAATGGGCAATATAAGAGGATTTTTAGATTTTAAAAGGGTGAATTTTAAAAAGCTTGATTCTAAGCAAAGAATTAAAAATTTCAAGGAATTTAGTCAGGCTTTAAGCAAGGAAGAACAAGAAATTCAAGGCGGAAGGTGCATGAATTGTGGGGTTGCTTTTTGTCAAGCTGGTTTAATCGAAGAAAACAAAGAAATAGGCTGTCCTTTGCGAAATTTAATCCCTGAATGGAATGATTTAATCTATAAGGGCTTATGGGAACAAGCTTATGAAAGACTTGATTTAACCAATCCTTTCCCTGAATTTACAGGCAGGGTTTGTCCTGCACCTTGTGAAGATTCTTGCGTTTGTGCTATAAATGGGGCTAGCGTTAGCATTAAAAATAATGAATTTGCTATTATTGAAAATGCTTTTAAGGAAAAATTTATAAAAATTTCAAAGCCAAATTTAAATGGTAAAAAAATGGCCATTGTAGGAAGTGGACCGGCTGGACTTGCCTGTGGATATCGCTTAAACGAACTTGGCTTTAAGGTCAGTATCTTTGAAAGAAGTGATAGGATAGGTGGGCTTTTAATGTATGGAATTCCTGATATGAAATTAGAAAAAAGCGTTATAAATAGGAGAGTTGAATTACTCAAAAAAAGTGGCATTGAGTTTCATTGTTCTTATGATATCAATAGCAAGGAAAAAGCAAATAAGCTTTTAAAAGATTATGATGGGGTTGTGCTTTGTACTGGTGCGAGTAAGGCTATTGATTTAAATATTAAGGGTAGGAATTTAAAAAATATCATGTTTGCTGTGGATTTTTTAACTATGAATACAAAGTCCTTACTAGATAAAAATGCACCAAATGATTTAGCTAAAAATAAGGATGTTTTGATTATAGGAAGTGGGGATACAAGTGTTGATTGCGTGGCAGTTGCACTAAGGCAGGGAGCAAAATCAATAACTCGCTTTGAAAGAAGTCCAAAAAGACCATTAAAAAGGGTCCAAAATAATCCTTGGCCTTTAAAGGCTGATATATTTAGTACTGATTATGGTTTAGAAGAAGCCATTGCTGTTTATGGCAAGGATGTTAGAATGTATCAAAAATTAACTAAGGAATTTGTGGGTGAAAATGGCTTTGTAAAGGGCGTTTATGCAAGTGATTTAAAAAGAGAAGCGATAAATTCAAAAATGGTAAATGTTGAAATTGCAAATTCAAGTAAATTTTATAAGGCTGATTTAATCTTGCTTGCTATGGGTTTTAGTGGCAGTGAAAATGAGCTTAAATCAAATTTTAATATTAAATTTGATGAAAAAAATAATATTTTAACAAATGATTATCAAACCTCTCATAAAAAAATCTTTGCTTGTGGTGATGCTAGAATGGGACAAGCTCTTGTCGTATGGGCTATAAAGGATGGCTTAGAATGTGCTAATAGTATTTATAAAAGCTTTTTTGCATAAAAGTGAAAGTTAAATTTTAAAAAAAGTAGTTTTAAATTTCACATTAACTTCACTAAATTTTAGTTATAATTTCGTAAGTTTTTAAAAAGGAGTTATTATGAAGAAAAAAATTGCAACTTGCTTACTAGCTTTATCTTTGACAGGTGTTTTATATGCAGATAGTGGTACTTATGGTACTATCGTTGATATAAATGATGCTGCAAAGACTATTTTAGTAGAAACTACTTATGGTCAAAGGATAAATGTTAAAATTTTGCCAAATACTGAAATAGACATGGAAGATTGTGGCATTTTTGGTACGGATAAACAAGGTACTTTTAGCGATTTACAAGTAGGTACCTTTATAAAGGCTAAAACCTTTTATGGCTATGGTTATGATGCAAATCAACAACAAAACCCTCAACAAATTCAAAACGCAACTGCAAGAGAAATAGAAATTGAATGCAAAAAAAGGGCATATTAAAGTACAGCAAAAAGGCTGTGCTTTAATTTAGCTTATAATCTTTTTTAAGCTTTCTTAGTTCAAAAATAAATTTAAAAAAACCACCCTTGTAACGATTTTTATAAGCCTTTATTAGGGCTTGTCCTAATTTATAAGAAAAGAAATTATTACAACTTATACTTTCATTGATTTTATTTTGTTTAATCAAAGAAACACAAGCATTTATCACCTCTTCATAAAGTGTGTTATTTATTATTAAATTTGTAAAATCTCGTTCTTCTAACATGCTTTGCTTATTTAAATTTGTAAAATCTATATTTTCTTCATCATCCTTTATAAGAAAAAAGGCTATTAAATCAAAATAAGCAAGCTTTTTACTATCCTTATAATTACTTAAACAAGCGTGAAAATATTCTGTATTTGGCTTATTTTTATCATTAAAACTAACTATACTTTCATCATCTACAATAAAATTTGTGTTTAAAATTTCACAAAACAAATTCAAAGCAGCCATTTCTTTAACAAGTTCGTATTTTTTATTTTTTATATAAATGCTTGAATTAATTTTAAGGACGTTTTCACTAAATTTTTTACTCTCATTCCAAGAATGAAGCCCGGCTAATCTATAACCCTTTGAATTTGGTGGAAATTTTAAGCTTATGTCTTTATCAAGTCTATAAGTTAATTCTTCAAAGGCTGAGTTTTTAGCTATATTTTCTTTGGGTTTTTTTGATAGATTTATCATATCACTTGGTTTTATTATTAAAAAATTATCTATGTTATTGTTATTTTCAATTTTTTTTGGATAATGATAGTTTTTTAAATTTGTCATTATTAATTTTCCTATCTTAGCCATGATATTTGCAGGTTGGTGAACCTCAAACATATTAGCAAATTCAATCAAATTCATCTTACTAAATGCCTTTTGTAAATTTATGATATTAAAGCCAAAATTATTTGCGTTTAGAATGTGTAGGTTATTTATTATTTGATGATTTGCCTTGTAAAAGGGCAAGATAAGCACGACTACCTTTTTTTGCAAGGAGTGTAAATAACGATAATAATAAAAAATGTATCTAGCTATTAAGTTAAGTGGCAATTTTTCTCGTGGGGCTTGATTATTATAAATTTCATTTACATTACTTTCTGTGATTATTAAACTAGCATTTGCAAAAATTTCCTTATGTCTTATTAATTCATATAAATTTTGCAAAGAGGTGCAATATCCAAGGGAAAAATTATAAAAGTTTAATTCTTTTTCTTTAGCTACTTCTTTTATACCTTTTTGCAGTCCATTTACCATAACGCAGTTTGAACCACCAAGTAAGATAATATTACTCACCATTGCCCTTTAATAAATTCTTAGCTCTCTCCCAAAGTCTAAGTCCAAGCTGTTTACTTTGTGCTAGATTGAAATTTTTATATTTTTCGCTATTAAGCCTTTCAAGTTCTGAAATTTCTTGCTTAAAGCCGTCAATCTTTCTTTGAGTAAGCTTGTTAAAATTATCAATTGCCGGGCTTTTTTTAAGTTCATTTAAGGCAAGTTTTATTTGTTCTCTACTTTCATTTGCAAGACGTTTAAATTTAGCAAAAATGCTATCTAATTCATTTTCAAGTAAGGTTAAAACGATTTTTTTGCAAGGGTCCTTTTGTTTTTGTATTATAAGCTTTAAAAGGGCTATAAATTCATCTTCTATGCCTATTAATTCCTTTTCATTTATCTGTAAATTTGCATAAGGCAGGGTATTTTTTAGTTTATCAATGGCTAACTCAATTCCTTCTTGAGTTCCCTTAATAGCACCCAAACTTAAATCCTTTGCATAAATTATAGAGGTATTTGCTAACTCAAATGCCGTTTCTAGCACCACTTCAGAAAGTTGCATTATCCTTTTTTTCTCAAATTGAGCTTCATTTACAGCATTATAAACTAAATACTTAGCTATTTCACCACTTGTAAACTCAATATCCTCAGCCTTTTCAATGGTCGTTAAAAAAGCACTTTCGGCAGTTTCTTTTAAAATTCCTAATGTTTCTAAATCAAATAAAATAGCATCATTTAAACCACTTTTAAATTCATCCTTATAAGGACTATCTTGCAAGGCCTTTTCAAATTCTAAAAAATAATTACTAGTTTGATTTTTAATGGAATTTTTTTGATTTTGAATTTGTTTGCTTAAAAGTTCTAGTTCATTTATCATAGCATAAAGCTTATTTTGTGATTCTTGCATACTTGCCTTAATTAAGGCCTTTATCAGCCTTGAGGTATTTTCATCATTTAATAAATCAAGCCTTTTTAAAATGGCTAAAAAGTCCATTAAAAGAGCATTTAAAAGGCTTTCTTTATTGCTTGAATTTACAAGTTGCTTATAAGCTAAACTAAAGCTTAAATCCTCGATTAAATAACTAATCTTGTCTCTATCAGCATTTACAAGCGAATTTTCAAAAATCATTAATGTATTTTGCATATTTTTTCCTTATAAGACAAATTGTGCTTTTGCTTTTAATCTTTCAAATATATCAAGCCTATCTTTTTTACTATTAACAAAGACGCTAAGCAAGTAGCTTTGATACTTACCATTTTTACTTGAATGGCTGTGCTGGTATTTGTATTCTCTTTGTACTAAAAGTTCTTCAAAAATTTCTTTTGCTAAAATATGACTTTTCAAAATAACCTTATATTCCCAAAAGGTAGGATAATTAATAATAGGTTCTTGCTTAATTTCGTTCAAATTTACCACTTTTGCCCCCTTCTTTGCTTAAAAGCATAATATCGCTTATTATCATAGTTTTATCAATTGCCTTTACCATATCATAAATGGTTAAAAGCCCTATACTAACGCCTGTTAAAGCTTCCATTTCAACGCCTGTTTTATTTTCGCATTTTACCCTAACAAAGAGTTTAAAACTATAATCTTCTTTGCATTCTTCAATATTTGTTTGAACATTGCTAATCATTAAGGGGTGGCACATAGGGATTAATTCGCTAGTTTTTTTTGCCCCCATAATGGCTGCAACAATGGCAGTTTCAAGGACAGCCCCCTTTTTGTTTGTATGATTTTTAATGGCTAAAAAGGCATCCTTACTCATAGAAATTCGCCCACTTGCAAGGGCTATTCTTTTTGTTATATCCTTAGTGCTTACATCTACCATTTTTGGACGATTATTTTCATCTAAGTGCGTTAAATTCATAAAAAAACCTTGAAAAAATTTTAAAATTATAACTAAAACTTTGAAATTTTAGCTAAAATAAGTTTTCAAATTCCAAATTTAAAGGAGAAAATTATGGCTTATGATGATGATGAAATTTTTGATGATGAGAATTTGGATGATATAGAAGACAATGAAGATAACGAAGATTATGAAAAGTCTTATAGGCATAATTACGATGATGATGATTATAGCTACGACGATGATGATGAGAGCGATGATTTTTATGAAATGGACTAAAAAAAGTTAAATGCGTAATTTAGGCAAAGGAGATATTAAAATTCTAGCCCTTTCCTCGCTTGGTGGGACCTTAGAATTTTATGATTTTATTATCTTTGTATTTTTTGCAGAGTACATTTCTAGCAATTTTTTTCCAGCAAATTTAAGCGATTTTTGGAAAATGTTTAATACATATGGAATCTTTGCTGCAGGTTATTTAGCAAGGCCAATTGGTGGCATAGTAATGGCACATTTTGGCGATAAATTTGGTCGTAAAAATATGTTTATGCTAAGCATTTTATTAATGGTTATTCCTACCTTTTGTTTAGCCTTTGTACCAAATTTTCAAAGTATAGGCTTTGCTTGTATTATTTGCTTAGTGCTTATTCGTATCTTTCAAGGCATAGCAATAGGAGGAGAATTACCAGGTGCTTGGGTCTTTACCTTTGAACACGCACAAAAACATTTAAAACACACATATTTAGGCATTTTAACCGCTGCCGTGGTGGGTGGAATTTTGCTTGGGAGCTTAGTTTTTTTGATTATGAATTTTTTATTTTCTCAAAATGAGCTTTTTGAATGGGCTTGGAGAGTGCCCTTTTTTCTAGGTGGAATTTTTGGCATAATCTCTGTTTATTTGAGAAAATTTTTAAGCGAAACGCCTATTTTTGAAGAGATGAAAAAAAGAGGGGAATTAGAAAAATTCCCACTTAAAGAAGTGATTAAAAGGGCAAAACTAGGGGTTTTAACCTCTATGCTAATAACCTGGGTATTAACAGGCTGCATAGTTGTTTTAATCTTACTTTTACCAAGTTATATAGCCCAACTTTTACACATTAGCAAAGTCGAACAAACATATTTGCAAATGTTAGCCATTGTAGTTATTGCAAGTTCTTGCGTAGTAGTTGGAATTTTAAGCGATAAAATAGGTATTTTTAAAACTAGCCTTATTTTTTCTATATGCTTTCTTGGTGTTTGTCTTGTATTTTTTAACGCACTTTATAGCTTAAATCCTATCTTTTATGTAGTTTGCATTCTTTATTTACTGGCTTGTTTTTGTGCTGGCATTATGAATTTATGCCCTAGTATAATGAGCGAGGTTTTTGATGCAAGTATTAAATTTTCAGGTCTTTCCTTTGCTTATAATATAGCTTATGCAATATCAGGAGGTTTTACCCCTCAACTTGCTTATTTCTTACATGATATAGCTATAAAAAATATGGATAATATTTTAAGCTTAGCCCTTGGGGCGTACATGCTTTTAATAGCCTTAATTTCTATTGTTTCTGCCTTTTTATATCTAAAATGTAAGATTAAAACGGCCCGCTAGTTTCGTTGTTTAAATTCCTTAAATCATCAATGTTAATATGAATTTGTTTAAGCACTTTTTTTAAGGATAGGCAAAATTGTTCTAAATTTGCTAAATTTTCTTCGTTTTTTATAAGGTTTAAAAAATCAAATAAAAACTCACAAAGTTCATTTTCATTTAATTCTTTTTTGAATTTAATTAAATTTTTATCCAAAAGATTAAGAATTTGTTTTTTTAAAATAAGTAAGGGTTCTTTTACTAAAATGCTATTAAAAAAGCTTAAATTTACCTTGAAAATGCCTATTAAATAGGTGGCATAATTATTCAAATTTCTAAAATTTTGAAGTCCAAATTCCCTTATTTCGCTATCATTTTCATCCATATTTTGCAAGATTTTAAGCAATAAATTTTTATGCTTAAAAAAGTTTATATCGCTTATTTGATTAAAATCTTCTCTTGCTTTTTGAGATTTTTGTAAAAAAGAAAATACTTCAAATTCTGCTAAATTTTTATTATCATAGCTTTGAATTTCAACGCTTTTACTCTTTCTTTGTCTTTTGCTAAGCTTAACTATATCTTTATTTACCCCAAGAAGTTGAGCCACTAAATTCTCGTAAGAATTTGCTATTAACTGACCTAATAAAAAGGTATAATTTTGCACGCTTTCCAAGGCCTTTTGTTTTTCAAAGCTTGAATTTAAAGGTCTGTTAAGCAACATTCTTATATAAAATTCCACTATATCAATGCCATTATCTAAAAAATCATAAAGCATTTTTTCTTGTTTGTTTGCTACTAATTCCGCTGGGTCCTTGCCCCCTTGCAATAAAACTACCTTGCCATCAATCTCATTAGTACTTAGCAAAAATGCCGATTTCATAGCTGCATTAATACCTGCTGTATCATTATCAAAGCATAAAATCACTCTTGCCTCGTGTCTTTTTATGAGTGGTAAATGATGCTGGGTAAGTGCAGTCCCTAGCACAGCAACTGTGTTTTTAAACCCAGCCTTATGCATACAAATAGCATCCATGTAACCCTCACAAATTATCATTTCTTTTTTTTTGTTAATCTCATCCTTTGCAAGATTAAAGGCATAAAAAATTCTTGACTTATCAAATAAGATGCTTTGAGGGGAATTTACATATTTTGCTAAATTTGCACTATTTAAACTTCTACCTCCAAAACCAACCAAAAGTCCCTTATAATCATATATAGGGAAGATAATTCTTTTTATAAAACTTGCATAAAGTTCTTTTTCATTTTTTTTTATAATGCCAACCTTTAAGGCATCATCAAGTTCTATTTTTTCATTATTTAAAAGCCTTAAATTTTCTTCATTACTAGGTGAAAAACCTAGTTCAAATTTGCTTATATCCTCATCTTTTAAACCCCTATCATAAAGATAATGTAAGGCCTCTCTATTAAGGGTTAATTTATGTTTGTAAAAGGCGTTAAAGATAGGTAAAATTTGTTTTAAGTTATTGTTATTAAAGCCTCTTTCATTTGTGTAAGTTAGTGTAAAATTGCTTAAATTTGCTATCTTTTCCACGGCCTCGTTAAAATCAACTTTTTCAAATTCCATTACAAATTTAAAGGCATCCCCACCTGCCTTACAAGCAAAGCAATGATAAAAGCCCTTTTGTACATTTATATGCAAACTTGGATTTTTATCACTATGAAAGGGGCATATACACACAAAACTAGCCCCCTGTTTTCTTACTTCAATATAATGTGAGATAATATCAACAATGTCAAGTTTTTGTTTTAAATCTTCTATGCTTGATTTTGCTATCATTTTATAAACCTCGTTAAAATTATACAAAGATTTAGACACTATTTAGCTATAATTGCAAAAAATTTAAAAAAGTTAGGATATGGATTTTTTCTTTGTAGAGTATAGAGACCCTTTGGTTGGCTTGATTTTACTTACCATTTTAATTTTAGTTGTTGCCTTGTCGCATTTTATATGGAAAATTTTTGCTTCAAAGGATGAAGAAGAAAGGCTTGGAAGATTTATTAAAAAATTTGAATTAGACACAGCACACCAAGATTTATTAAGAAGTAACGCCCTAAGTATAAGTAATTTAATCTTTTTAGCTGATATTTTTACAAAAAGTGGCGAATTTGAAAAGGCTACGCAAATTTATTTAATAAGCCTTGAAAAAACAAAGGATAAAAACGAGCAAGAAATGATTTTTCTATCACTTGCAAAGGTTTATTTTAAGGCTGGTTTTTTAGAAAGAAGCAAGGAAGTTTTATTAAATGCTTTAAAAATTCGCCCACGAAATATTGAAGCCTTGAAATTATTAAAGATTGTTTATTTAAGACTTAGAATGTATAAGGAAAATTTAGAACTTTTAGAATGCTTATTTGAGTTAGGCATTGACATAAAGGATGAACAAGAATTTTTTAAGGCCCTAATTATTGAAGCAACTAGTTTAAATCCAAGCAAGGAAGCCTTTTTACATTTAAATTATCAAAACAATACCATGCTTAAAAGGTGGCTTTTTGAAAAATATAAACTTTATTTAGAACAAGATTTTGAAAGTATTATAGACTTACTTTATAAAAATAATAGCTATTTACAAACAAAGGATTTTAATTTTGAGGAATTTTTTTATGCCTTGAATTTAAGCGATAAAGAAGTAGTTTTTAAGGACTCAAATTTAAAAATGTTGCATATTTTAAACACTCACAATTTTAAGGCAAGACTTGAATTTTCTTATCTTTGCTTAGAATGTAAAAGTATTTTGCCTTTGTTTTTTTATCATTGTCCTATGTGTTATGAATTTAATAAATGTAAGATAATTTGCGAGGTTAAAAACGATGAAAGAGATTGAACTTTATACTGATGGGTCTTGCTTAGATAATCCAGGCTTTGGTGGCTGGGCCTTTATACTTAGATATAATGGCCATGAAAGGATTGAAAGTGGAGCACAAAAGGATACTACAAATAATAGAATGGAACTTTTAGCTATAATTAAAGCACTTCAGGTGTTAAAAGAACCTTGCAAAATTTCTTTATTTACTGATTCAAATTTAATGGTACAAAGCATTAACGAATGGCTTAAAAACTGGGTCAAAACTGATTTTAAAGATAAAAAAAATGTGGATTTGTGGAAAGAATACTTAAATTTAGCAAAAAATCATAAAATCAAGGCCTTTTGGGTAAAAGCACACAATAATCACGAAGAAAATGAAAAATGTGATAAATTAGCAAGAAATGCAGCCTTAAAATTAAAAAAGGAAGTTTTAAATGCCTAGTAAAAACGATATTTTAGAACAAAATTTAAATTATATTTTCAAAGATAAAAATCTACTTCGCCACGCCTTAACGCATAAAAGTTGCAAGAAAGATTATAATAACGAAAGGCTTGAGTTTTTAGGCGATGCGGTGCTTGCTTTAGTTGTTGGTGAGTTTTTATTTGATAAGTTTAAAAAAAATGCAGAAGGGGATTTGACAAAATTAAGAGCAGCCCTAGTTAGCGAAAAATCCTTTGCAAAACTAGCTAATAGCATAAATTTAGGGGATTTTATATTAATGAGCGAGGCAGAGGAAAAAAATGGAGGTAAAAAAAAGCCTTCAATACTTTCTGATGCCTTTGAGGCTGTTTTTGGAGCTATGTTTTTAGACGCTGGCTTTGAAAAAACAAAGATTATAGCTAAGAAGTTAATAGAATTAAATTATCCAAAGATTGATGCTAAAAATTTATTAAGGGACTATAAGACAAAATTACAAGAACTAACACAAGGAGTAATGGGACAAACGCCTGTTTATGAGCTTTTGCGTAGCTTTGGACCCGATCATTTAAAGCAGTTTGAAATAGCCTTAAAATTAGATGGAAAAGAGATGGCAAGGGCTATTGCAGGAAGTAAAAAAGAGGCCCAGCAAATGGCAGCAAAGCTTACCTTGGAAAAATTAAAGGAAAAATAATGAATACTTTTGGTACAAGATTAAAATTTACAAGCTTTGGAGAATCGCATGGTAAGGCCATTGGTTGCGTGATTGATGGAATGCCAGCAGGGATTAAATTTGATTATGAGTTTTTGCAAAATGAACTTAATAAAAGAAGAGGAGGGCTTAATAAATTTTCAACGCCTAGAAAGGAAAACGATAGGGCTGAGGTGTTAAGTGGGGTTTTTGAAGATTATACCACAGGAACGCCTATTGCCATAATAATTTTTAATGAAAATCAACATAGCAAGGATTATGAAAATATTAAAAATTTGTTTCGCCCAGGACATGCTGATTTTACCTATTTTCATAAATTTGGGATAAGAGATTATAAAGGAGGAGGTAGGACAAGTGCTAGAGAAACAGCTGTAAGGGTTGCAGGTGGGGCAGTTTGTGCTATGCTTTTAAGGGAATTTAATATAAGTGTTGAAAGTGGAGTTTTTGGGGTAGGTAGTATTAAAAGCAAGTTAAAAGAAAGCGAATTTGATTTTAATCTTGCAAAAGAAAGTGAAATTTTTGCCCTTGATAAAGACTTAGAAGAAGAATTTAAGACTGAAATTTTAAGGGCAAAAAATGCTAAGGATAGCGTCGGGGCTAGTGTTTTTACAAGGGCTTTAAATGTACCTATAGGACTTGGAGAAACACTTTATGATAAGCTTGATAGTAAATTAGCTCATGCACTTATGGGGATAAATGCTGTAAAGGCTGTTGAAATAGGCGATGGCATAGAGGTAAGTTCTAATTTTGGTTCGCAAAATAACGATGAATTAAGAAATAATCATTTTTTAAGCAATCACGCAGGAGGAATTTTAGGTGGGCTTTCAAATGGCAATACAATCACGCTTAAAAGTCATTTTAAGCCAACTCCGTCCATTTTTTTAAAACAACAAAGTATGGATATTAATAGGGAAAATGTTATTTGCGAGTTAAAAGGAAGGCATGACCCTTGCGTTGGGGTGAGGGGTAGCGTAGTTTGTACGGCTATGGTTCGTTTAGTTTTGGCTGATTGCTTACTTTTAAATTCAAGTTCAAGGATAGAAAATTTAAAAAAGATTTATAATTTATAGTCTTAATTAAATTTTAATTTATATCTTTGTATAATCTGCATCTAATTTTATTTTTAAGGAATTTTTTAATGGCAAATCATAAATCTGCTGAAAAAAGAGCAAGACAAACGATTAAAAAAACTGAGAGAAATAGATTTTATCGTACTAGGTTAAAAAATATTACAAAGGCTGTTAGAGAAGCTACTAATAATAACGACAAAGAAGCGGCCACACAAGCTCTAAAAGTAGCTAATAAAAGCATTCACGCTATGGTAAGTCGTGGATTTTTAAAAAAAGAAACTGCATCTCGTAGGGTAAGTCGTTTAGCCCTTTTAGTTAATAAACTTTCATAATCCTTAATGCTAGCAAATAAACTCAAACCTTTTTTACAACGTTATGAAGAACTTGGCGTTCTTCTTAGCGACTCAAATATCCTTAGCGATATTAGTAAAATGACTACTCTTTCTAAAGAACAAAAAAATTTAGAACCCATAGCTATAAAGGCAAAACTCTATCTTAAAACCTTACAAGATATAGAAGAAAATAAGGTATTGCTAGAAGATGCTGAATTTAGCGATATAGCAAAGGACGAATTAAAAAGCTTGGACGAACTTAAAAATACGCTTGAATATGAGCTTAAAATTTTGCTACTTCCAAAGGATGAAAATGATGATAGGAATATTTTTTTAGAACTTAGGGCTGGTACTGGTGGGGACGAGGCCTCTTTGTTTGTGGGGGATTTATTTAAGGCCTATGCAAGATATGCTGAACTTCGTGGCTATAAGCTTGAAATTATTTCTCAAAGCGAGGGAAGTGCTGGTGGTTTTAAAGAAATTATTTTACTAGTAAAGGGCGTTGGAGCTTATTCTAGGTTTAAATTTGAAGGGGGGACTCATAGGGTACAAAGGGTCCCTCAAACTGAATCACAGGGCAGGGTTCATACCTCTGCAATCACGGTTGCTATTATGCCAGAGGTTGATGATATAGAGATTGAGATTAACCCAAATGACTTACAAATTGATGTTATGCGTTCTTCTGGTCATGGGGGGCAAAGTGTTAATACTACTGATTCTGCTGTGAGAATTACTCATATTCCAAGTGGTTTAGTAGTGGTTAATCAAGATGGCAAATCTCAACACAAAAATAAAGAAAATGCTATGAAGGTTTTAAAAGCTAGGCTTTATGAATTGCAAAATAGCGAAAAACTTGCACAAGAACGAGACGCTAGGAAATCGCAAGTTGGAAGTGGGGATAGAAGTGAGCGAATTCGCACCTATAATTTTCCACAAAATAGAATCAGTGACCATCGCATAAATTTAACCCTTTATCGTTTAGATACTATTATGGAAAATGGCAACTTTGATGAGATAATAGAGCCCTTAATCGCTCATTTTCAAGCCCTTGCCTTACAAGAACAAAATGTCTAAAAAAAAATTCCTTGTTTGTGCTTTAGAAGCATCTGCAAATTTACATTTAAAAGAACTTTTAAACGCGTATAAAAACAGCTATGGGGAATTTGAATTATATGGAATTTTTGATGAAAAATTATGTGATGAATTTAAGCTAGAAAACAAGCCTTTTTATAGTTCGCATGAATTTAGTGCTATGGGTTTTGTTGAAATTTTACCCTTAATTTTTAAGGCAAAAATGGCTATTAAAAAACTTGTAAGTTTTATCTTAGAATATGAAAAAAATCTTAGCTTAAATTGTGTTTTGTTTATTGACTCACCAGCCTTTAATATACCACTTGCAAAGGCTTTAAAAAAAGCAAATTCAAAGACAAAGCGAATTTATTATATATTGCCTCAGGTTTGGGCTTGGAAAAAGGGAAGAATTCCTATTATAGAGTCTCATTTTGATAAGCTAGCCTCAATACTACCCTTTGATAATCAATTTTTTTCAAAAAGTACCTATGTGGGTCACCCTCTTTTAGATGAGATAAAAGACATTAAAAGCGACAAGGATAAAGAAAATTTACTTGCAAAAAAGGATGATGAAAAGATTATAGCCTTTTTGCCAGGGTCTAGAAATTCAGAAATTAAACGTTTAATGCCTATTTTTAAGGATTTAGCTAGAAATTTCAAAGGAACAAAACTTCTTTGCGTACCAGAATTTAAGCTAAATAAGCTTGAAATTTATGGAGATATTAGTGGTTTTAATGTAGTTTACAATACCCCACAAGTGCTAAAAAAAGCCGATTTTGCCTTTATTTGCAGTGGCACGGCTACCCTTGAGGCAGCTTTAATACAAACGCCTTTTGTATTAGCTTACAAGGCAAAGGTCTTGGATATTTTTTTAGCAAGATGCTTTGTAAAGCTTAATTATATAGGCTTGGCAAATATATTTTGTACCTTTGCAAATAAGGGCGTGGTGCACCCTGAATTTATACAAGAAAGTGTAAATGTAAAAAATTTATATTCAGCCTATCTTAAATATGATTATAAAGATTTTTTTGATAAAGTTTCATTTTTAAAAGAGTATTTAAAATTTGGTAGTGCGTCAAATTTGGCAAAAATGCTTAATGGAGTTAAAGGATAGATAATGAAAAAAGAACCTATGAGTCAATTTGGTTACGATAAAGTAGTAAGTGAGCTAGAAGATTTAAAGACAAATCAACGTCCACAAGTGGTTAAGGAAATTGATACCGCAAGAAGTCATGGTGATTTAAAAGAAAATGCTGAATACCACGCAGCAAGAGAAAAACAAGGCTTGATTGAAGGTAGAATCAAAGAACTTTCTCATATTTTATCAACCGCTCAAGTAATTGACCCTGGAAGTTATGAACATGATAAGGTAAAATTTGGTTCAACTGTTGTTATAATGGACTTAAATACAGAAAAAGAAAGCAAATATACCCTAGTTGGAATTTGCGAAGGAAATTTAGAAAAAGGCTATATTTCCATTGCTTCTCCTATTGCTAGGGCTATGCTTGGTAAGGAAGAAGGCGATGAATTTAAGGTTGTTTTACCTAAGGGTGAGAGTGAATTTGAGATAGTTTCTATAAGTTATGAGCCTTTAAAGTTTTAATTTGCAAGAAATTGTCTTAAAAAAGGGTGCTTTTTTAGTAGCTGATGCACATGAAAATACACAAAGAAAGGGATTTTGGGAATTTTTACAAGCCTTAAAAACTGATAAATTACATACCACTCAACTTATATTAATGGGCGATATCTTTGATGTCTTAGTTGGCGAAATAAAGGCATCTTGGGAATTTGCAAAGCCTTATATTAATCTACTTGAAGAACTTTGCGACAAAATGGAGATTGTTTACATAGAGGGCAATCATGATTTTAATCTTTCTTCCTTATTTAAAAGGGTTAAAATTTTTAGCATAAAGGACCAACCTATCAAGGCTATTTTGCATATAAGTAAAGTTAAAAAAGAAGAAATTTTTCTAGCACACGGGGACATTTTTTTAAATCCATTTGTACAATTTATCTTAAAACAGTTAAGAAATCATACTTTACTAAGCTTTTTAAACATATTTAACGAATTTAGCAAACACATATTTTTTGATAAAATTCTAATAAAACAAAGGGAAAAAAACCTTTTTTATAAGATAGAAAATTTTAAAAATTTAGCACAAAAAAGATATTTAAAATATGGAGTTTCAGGCATTTGGGTAGTAGAAGGGCATTATCATCAAAATTTTATTTTAAAGGAAAAAGAATATAAATATTTTAATCTTTCTACTTTTGCACATAAGAGAAGTTTTTTTGTAGTAGAATATAACCAAGAAATTAAATTTCAAGAACAGAAGGTGTCAAATGTTTGATGAGCAAATCGTGAAAACGGGTTCGAATGAAATGGAGCTTGTCGATTTTCGTATCTTTAAGCAAAGTGCTGACAAGGTGTATGAAGGAATTTATGGGATCAATGTTTCTAAAGTAAGAGAAATCATTAAAATTCCAACCTTGACAGAACTTCCGGGCGTTCCAGACTATATAGAAGGGATTTTTGACCTTCGTGGCGTGGTGATTCCTGTTGTTAATCTTGCTAAATGGATGCAAATCACTGAGCCAGAAAGTGCTACCTTAAAACCTAGGGTAATTATTACTGAATTTAGCAATATACTAATAGGCTTTATAGTGCATGAAGCTAAAAGAATTCGTAGAATTAACTGGAAAGATATAGAACCAGCAAGTTTTTCTACAGGTTCAGGTGCACTTGATAAGGGTAAAATAACAGGTGTTACTCGCATTGAAGATGATGAGGTTTTACTTATTTTAGACCTTGAAAGTGTGGTTGAGGATTTAGGAATTTATACGCCTAAAACCGAAGTAGAATACGATAAGATAGAAAAATTTAGTGGACTTACCCTTATCCTTGATGATAGCTTAACAGCTAGAAAACGTGTAAGGGATATGATGCAAAAAATGGGTCTTCAAGTTATCGAGGCAAAGGATGGCGTAGAAGGGATTAATAAATTAGAAGAATTAAGTCAAATTTATGGTGATTCTTTAACTGATAATTTAAGGATAATTATAAGTGATGTTGAAATGCCACAAATGGACGGCTTTCACTTTGCAGCAAGGATTAAAGAAGATGCAAGATTTAAGAATATTCCTATAGTCTTTAATTCTTCTTTATCAAATGAATTTATGAATGAGAAAGGCGTTCAAGAAGCAGGAGGAGAAGGTTATTTGGTTAAATTTAATGCAAGTAGCTTTTTCAATGAAATTTCTCGCATCTTGAAAAAAAGCCAAACTCAAACACAGGGGTAAAAAATGGAAGATATGCAAGAAATACTAGAAGACTTTTTGGTCGAGGCTTTTGAACTAGTTGAGCAAATCGACCATGATTTAGTGGATTTGGAAAATAGTCCGGAGGATTTAGAGTTATTAAATAGAATTTTCCGTGTTGCACATACAGTTAAGGGTTCATCAAGCTTTTTAAATTTTGATGTTTTAACTAAATTAACTCACCATATGGAAGATGTTTTAAATAAAGCAAGACATGGGGATTTAAAAATAACACCTGATATTATGGATGTGGTTTTAGAATCAGTTGATAAGATGAAAACCTTATTAAATTCTATACGCGATAATGGTAGTGATACAGCTATTGGAATGGATATAGAACCAATTTGTACTAGACTTACTGCTATTTCAGAAGGAGAAGAAATTCCTGGTAAAGAAGAAGTTGCACCTGCATCAGAAGCTCCTAAAGAAGAAGTTAAAAAAGAAGAAGTTAAAAAAGAAGAAAATCCTGCTACAAGCAATGAAGAAGAAGTTGATGTTAATCAGTTAAGTGATTCAGAAGTTGAAGCAGAGATTGAAAGACTTTTAAAGGTTAGAAAGGCAGAAGACCAAGCAAGACGTGAAAGGAAAAAAAGCGAGGCTACGTCTAAGCCAGCTACTCCTAAACCTACACCACAAGTAAAGGCAAGTGGGGCTGATGATAAAAAGGTACCTGCTTCAGGTGGGGGTTCTGGTTCGATGGATCAAACCATACGCGTTGAGGTAAAAAGGCTTGACCATTTAATGAATTTGGTTGGAGAGCTTGTTTTAGGCAAGAATCGCTTGATAAAAATTTATGATGATACTGAAGAAAGATATGAGGGTGAGAAATTCCTTGAAGAATTAAATCAAGTAGTAGCAAGTTTAAGTACTATTACTACTGATGTACAACTTGCTGTTATGAAAACAAGAATGCAGCCTGTTGCTAAGGTATTTAATAAATTCCCTCGTGTTGTACGTGATTTAAGCCGTGAGCTTGGAAAGCAAATAGAACTTGAAATTTCAGGTGAAGAAACTGAGCTTGATAAGTCAATTATCGAAGAAATAGGCGACCCTATTATGCACATGATTAGAAATTCTTGCGACCATGGGGTTGAAGAACCTGCTACTCGTTTAGCAAATGGCAAACCTGAAAGAGGCGTTGTTCAACTTAGGGCATATAATGAAGGTAATCATATCATTATAGAAATTACTGATGATGGTAAGGGACTTGATGCAACAGCTCTTAAAATGAAGGCTATGGAAAAGAATTTGATTACCGAAAAAGAAGCTGATCAGATGAATGATAAAGAAGCCTTTGCTTTAGTATTTAAGCCTGGTTTTTCAACAGCTGTTAAGGTGACAAATGTTTCTGGACGTGGTGTTGGAATGGATGTTGTAAAAACAAATATTGAAAAGCTTAATGGAACCATTGAGATTGATAGTGAGGTTGGAAAGGGAAGTATATTTAAACTTAGAATTCCACTTACCTTAGCTATTATTCAATCCTTGCTTGTTGGAACTCAAGAAGAATATTATGCTATTCCATTAAGCAGTGTTGTAGAAACCGTGCGTGTGCCTGTTGATGATATTTATACTATTGAGGGTAAGAACGTATTGCGTCTAAGAGATGAGGTGCTTTCTCTTGTTAGACTTTCTGATGTATTTGGCGTTAAACAAGTGCTTGAAAGCGAGGATAAAACTTATGTTGTAGTTGTAGCTATTGCTGAAAATAAGCTTGGAATTATCGTTGATACCTTGGTGGGTCAAGAAGAAATCGTTATTAAGTCAATGGGTGATTACTTGCAAAATATTAGAGGTATTGCAGGGGCTACAATGAGAGGTGATGGTAGAATTACCTTAATCGTAGATATAGCTGCCATGATGGATATAGCCAAAGAAATTAAGGTAGATATTAAGGCACAAATTGAATCAAATGCTAAGAAGCCAAAAGAAAAACCAGCAGATTACAAGGTGTTAGTAGTTGACGATTCTAAGATGGATAGAACTTTAATGCAAAAGGCTTTAGAACCACTTGGCATTAGTTTGATTGAAGCAACTAACGGCGTTGAGGCCTTAAATGTTATTAAATCAGGCGAACATGATATTGATGCTGTGTTAATTGATATTGAAATGCCTAAGATGGATGGTTATACCTTGGCTGGTGAGATTAGAAAATATTCTAAATATCGTTACTTACCATTGATTGCAGTTACTTCAAGGACAAGTAAAACTGATAGATTAAGAGGTGTTGAAGTTGGTATGACAGAATATATTACTAAACCTTATTCTCCTGAATATTTGGAAAATGTGGTTAGAAAAAATTTGAAATTAGGATAAGACAATGGCAAATGAAAAATTAGAACAAATTTTGCAAAAGCAAAAGTCTCAAATTGTAGGTCCTACAGAGCAAGGAGATGATGATATTGTCCAACTTGTAGGCTTTATTGTTGGTGATGAAGAATATGCTATTCCTATCTTAAATATACAAGAGATTATTAAGCCTATTGAATATACTAGGGTTCCCGGGGTCCCTAGCTATGTTTTGGGCGTTTTTAATATGCGTGGTAATGTAATGCCTTTGGTTGACTTAGCACAACGTTTTAATCTTGGTACTTCTAAGATTACTTCACAAACTCGTTATATAGTGCTTAGAGGTGATACTACCTCAATAGGCATTAGAGGAAGTGCTGGTTTTGTTATAGATAGACTAACAGAGGCTATTAAAATTCATAAAAGCAGGATTGACCCGCCACCTGAAACTTTACTTAGGGATAAGGGTATGATATATGGTATCGGTAAAAGAGATGATAGCATACTTACAATTTTAAAGGTAGAAGCTTTATTAAAGCGTGAGTTTTAATGATAAAGCTTTGTGTTTTTGATTTTGACTCTACCTTAATGGATGGCGAAACTATAGATATTTTCGCCGGTGCCTATGGAGTGGGTGATGAGGTAAAACTTATCACTCATAAGGCAATGAATGGTGAATTTGACTTTTTTGAAAGTCTTACAAAGAGGGTTTCTTTATTAAAGGGAATGCCTTATGAAAAGGTGCTTGAACTTGGGCAGAATTTGCCTTTAATGAATGGGGCAAATGAACTTCTTGCGTATTTAACTTCTAAAAATATTTTAAGCTTAGTTTTAAGTGGTGGCTTTCACGAAGGAATTGACCCTGCTATGAAAAAATTAAATTTTAATCTTGGCTTTGCAAATTATTTACACCATAAAGATGGCTTTTTAACAGGTCTTGTTGGTGGTGAGATGATGTTTTCAAATTCAAAGGGTTTAATGATTAGGGCTATGAAAAATTTTTTAAAATTAAATTCTAGCGAGGTAGCTTGTGTGGGCGATGGGGCAAATGATTTAGCAATGTTTGAAGAGTGTGGTTTAAAAATAGCCTTTTGTGCAAAGGCCATACTTAAAGAAAAGGCTGATATTTGCGTAGACAATAAAGATTTAAAAGAATTAATAAGGCTTATAAAATGAGTAAATTTTCTTTGTGGTGTGATTTTATAGAACATAGTTTTTTAGATAATGAATTTTTAAACTTGTTAAATAGGGGGATTAATGGGGCTACTTCAAATCCTGCTATTTTTAAACAAGCCATTTTAAATTCGAGCATTTATAAGGATAAAATAGCAAAATCAAAGGTAAAAAAGGCAAAGGAACTTTATGAAGAACTTGCCATTGCTGATATTAAAAAGGCGGCCGATAAACTAGCTTATAAATTTTTTCAAAATGATGATGGCTTTATAAGTTTGGAGATTGACCCAAGATTGCATGATAATACAAGTTTGAGTTTAGCCGAGGCAAAACGTTTATATAGCGTGATTGCAAAAGATAATGTAATGATGAAAATTCCAGCTACTAAAAATAGCTACGAGGTTATGTATGAACTTATGAAAATAGGCATTAATGTCAATGCTACCTTGATATTTTCAACAAAACAATGCCAAGAATGCTTTGACGCGCTAAATTTAGGCTTAAAAGAATTTCGCAAACAAAATCCAAGATTAAGAGCCCCACAAGGAGTTATAAGTATTTTTGTAAGTCGCTTTGATAGACTTTTAAAAAATGATAAAATAGGCATTTTAAACGCGAATTTAGCTTATAATTTAATTGAAAGAAATAAAGAATCAAATATTAGGGCACTTTTTGCTAGTACAGGTGTTAAGGGTGATGATTTAGCTAAGGATTATTATATTAAAGAATTGCTTTTTGATAATGCTATAAATACTGCCCCACTTGAAAGCATTCATGCCTTTAAGGGTGAATTTAATTTTAAAAAGCCTTTGTATAATGATGAACTTTACAAGGAATTAAATTTATTAATTAGCCCTGACAAAAAAGAAGAAGTAGATAAATTTTTACTTGATGATGGCTTAAATCAATTTTGCTTGGCCTTTGAGGATATTTTAAAAGCACTTTGGTAATTTTTTTTTTATGATAAGATTATTTTTACTTTGTTTATGTGTGCCTTTTTTTGCTAGTGAGTTTGAAAATTTAAGCCTTGAAACTTGCATTCAAAAAGCAAGGGTATATTATCCTTTACATAAAAATACTGCACTGCTTGAACAAGCCCTTAATCTTAGCCTTGATAAAATCAATCTTACCTTCGTGCCTCGCCTTAAATTTACAGGCAAATTTACTCATCAAAATGAAGTAACTGATGCTAGATTTTTAGGGGTTAGTAGCCCACTATATGAACCAATTGATAAAACTCAATATCAAGTTGCAGCTGAACTTTCCTTGCCTATAATTGACTCAGGAAGTGCATGGGCAAATAAGGCATTGCAAAGGGCATCAAATGCTGTTTCAAAGGCAAGTGTGCAAAATGAGCTTTATAAGGTGCAAGAAAGTGTTATAAATGCCTTTTTTAGTTCTTTATTGTTTGATGAACAATTAAAACAAAATGAAATTTATATTAATGATTTGCAAAAAGATTATGAAAATATGCTTTCAAGGTATAAAAATGGCGTTGCTTTAAAGGATAATGTGGATAAAATTTCAATAGAACTTTTAAACGCAAAGCAAGATAAGCAGAATTTGCAAAGTCAAAAAGATATCGCAAATGATACCCTAAGCCGTCTTATAGGCTTAAAAGATTTTAATTTAGAAATACCTAGTTTTGAAAATTGTAAGGAAGAACTTTTTAAATTTGAGTTTGATTTTGAAAATTCAAGGGGTAATATTTTTAGCAAAAGACCTGAGCTTGATTATTTTTATCTAAGAAAAGAAGAAGCACAAACTCAAAAAAAACTTGAACTTTCTAAAAGTTTGCCCTATGTTGATGCCTTTGTACAAGGAGGGTATGGAAATCCTGGTCTTAATATGCTAAAAAATGGGACCGATAGTTTTTATATAGTAGGACTTAGATTTACTTGGGATTTTAGCAATCTTTACTCAAAATATCAACAAGATGAGTTAATTCGCAAAGAACAACTTCAAATAGGCTCACTAGAAGATGAATTTTATTTAAATGCTAAAATTTCCTTAAATTCAAATATCAAAACAGCCAAAAGCCTTATTTTTCAACTTAGCCAAGATGATGAAATAATAGCTTTGCAAGAAAAAATCGTATTAAATTCTAAGGCAAAATTTTTAAATGGAGTTTTAAGCATTAATGATTTTTTAAGCGATGTTAATCAATTTTATATTGCTAAACTTCAAAGAAGTTATAGGCAAATTCAATTTTTATCTATTATTTATCAAATAAAACAGCTTGTAAATGAGTGGAATTTAAGGAATTAAAATGAAAAATTTTTTGTTTTCTTTAATAGCTTTATTTTTTATGTCTTGTAGTTTAGATACAGATTTTGATGCAATGGGTATCTTTGAAAGCGATGAGATTTTGGTAAGTTCTGAGATTAGTGGGATAATAGAAAAGTTAAACTTTAAAGAAGGCGATGAGTTAAAAAAGGGCGAGTTGGTAGGAAATATTGACAATACGCAGTTAAGGCTTGAAATAAAACGTTTAGAAAGTGAAATTGTAGTTTTAGAAAATAAAAAATACAATATTGACAAAGAACTAGCCCCCTTAAAAGAACAAATCAAAAAGGCTAATCGCGAAAAATTAAGGCAAAGTAGGCTTGTAAGTGCAAATTCTAGCACTCAAAAATCCCTTGATGATGCGACTAGTGAGTTTGAAATTTTAAGCAAGGACTTAGATGCTAAACTTTCTAGTATGACTCTTTTTAATAATAGCTTAATGGCACAAATTGAAGAAAGTAAAACTCAAATTGAAATTTTGCAAGATAGGATTGAAAAAAGTTTGATAAAAGCACCAATTGATGGGGTTGTACTTGAAAAATACGCTTATGAAGGCGAGCTTAGTAACGCACAAAGGGCTATTTTTAAAATAGCAGATATTAAAATTATACGTTTAAAGGCTTATTTGATTGATACTGATTTAACGAGAATTAAGCTGGGTGATGAGATTAGGGTATTTAGTGATTATGGCAATGAGTATAAAGAATATAAGGGCGTTATTACTTGGATATCATCTAAGGCTGAGTTTACGCCAAAGACTATTATGAGTAAGGATGAGAGAAAGAATTTAGTTTATGCTATAAAGGTTGATGTGCAAAATGATGGCTTTTTAAAAATCGGTTCTTATGGTGAGATAAAGCTTAAATAAATGTTTAGCTTAAAAGTAGAAAATATAAGTAAAAATTTTGGCAAGATTAAGGCCCTTGACAATGTTAGCTTAAATGCCCCTTTAAATTCTATTTTTGGCATTATAGGACCTGATGGGGCAGGTAAGAGTACGCTCTTTCGTATATCTACTACACTTTTATTAAGTGACAGTGGAAAATGCTTTGTAAATGGCTTAGATAGTAAAAAAGATTTTATGCAAATTCGACAAATTGTAGGTTATATGCCAGGAAATTTTAGCTTGTATATGGATTTAAGCGTTGAAGAAAATTTAAATTTTTTCGCAGGGGTTTATGGCATTGATATAAAGGAAAATTATAATCTTATTAAAGTAATTTATGAACAATTAAGACCCTTTAAAAATCGTCGCGCCAAAGCACTTTCTGGAGGAATGAAACAAAAATTAGCCCTATGTTGTACCCTCATTCATAAGCCTAAAATTTTATTTTTAGACGAACCAACCACAGGCGTTGATGCAGTTAGTAGAAAGGAATTTTGGGAAATTTTACAAGAACTTAAAAAGCATATGAGTATAATAGTTTGCACACCTTACATGGATGAAGCCAGTATATGTGATGAAATAGCCTTAATGCATGAAGGCCAAGTTTTAAGTACAAATTCCCCTAGCAAACTTTGCAAACAATATCCAAGAAAACTTTTTAAGCTTTCAAATGTGCCTGTTAATACTTTAAGTGAGTTAAGAGTTTTGCCTTATGTGCAAAGTTGTTATTTATTTGCAAATAGTTTTCACATAAGTTTTAAGGATGAAAATTTTAATATTAATGAGTTTTTAAAAAAATATAAAGGTGCCCTTTTAGAGCCTATAAATGCAAATGTTGAAGATTGTTTTATGGAATTTTTAAGATGAGTGAAAATATCATAGAGATTAAAAATTTATATAAAATTTTTGGAAATTTTTATGCTGTAAATGATATTAGCTTTAATGTAAAAAAGGGTGAAATTTTTGGTTTTTTAGGGGCTAATGGGGCAGGTAAAACAACGGCTATTAAAATTTTATGTGGCCTTTCTTATCCAAGTAAGGGCGAGGGAATGGTGGCTGGTTTTGACATAAGAAAGGAAAATGAAAAAATCAAGCAAAATATAGGATACATGAGTCAAAAATTCTCACTTTATGAGGATTTAAAGGTATGGGAAAATATATATTTATTTGGTAGAATTTATGGGCTTAGTAAAAAGGAGATTAAGTTAAGAACTGAACTTTTATTAAAACGTTTAAACTTTGAAGACAAGCAAGATGCCTTAGTTTCAAGCTTACCTCTTGGTTGGAGACAAAAACTTGCCTTTTGTATAGCAAATTTTCATTCTCCAAAGGTGATTTTTTTGGACGAACCAACTGGTGGGGTTGACCCCATTACAAGAAGGCAGTTTTGGGAGTTAATCCATGAAAGTGCTCAAATGGGAACTAGCGTTTTTATAACTACTCATTATATGGACGAGGCTGAGTATTGCGATAGGGTGAGTATAATGGTTGATGGCAAGATTGTAGTTTTGGGCACTCCACAAGAATTAAAAACTAAATTTAATGTATTAAGCATGGATGAGGTTTTTTACATAGTGGCTACTAAAAAAAGATGAATATACAAGCATTTAAGGCCTTTGTAAAAAAGGAATTTTTTCATATTTTTAGAGATACTAGGACCATGATGATAGTATTTTTAATGCCTATTGTGCAAATTTTAATCTTTGGCTTTGCTTTAAGTGCTGAGGTTAATAATATAAATTATGCTGTATTTAACCCTGATAAAAATATCTTTACTCAAAAAATTTTAGAACATTTTTCTAAAAATATTTATTTTGATTTTAAAAAAGAACTTTTTAATAAAGATGAAATTCAAAGGGTTTTTAATGATAATAATATAGACTTAGCCCTTATCTTTGAAAATGATTTTTCAAAGGGGGCAAATATACAATTTTTGCTTGATGCAAGTGACCCAAATTATGCAAGTATAGTAAATTTATATGCAAGTAGTGTTTTGCAAAATGCTATTTTGAGTGAGTTAAAAATTAATAATGATAGTGTTATAAATATCCATTCTACTATGCTTTTTAACCCAAGTTTAAAAAGTGCTTATAATTTTGTCCCTGGTTTATTAGGGCTTGTGTTAATGTTAATTTGTGCTATGATGACTTCTATATCAATAGTGCGTGAAAAAGAACAAGGCAGCATGGAAATTTTGCTTGTTTCTCCTGTAAAGCCTATTATTATGATAATGGCTAAAATTTTGCCTTATTTTGTTATATCTTGCATTAGTTTAGGCATTGTTTTATTAATAACTATCTTTGTTTTAGAGGTAAAAATTAGCGGGAATATATTTTTTGTAATTTTTTATTGTATGCTTTTTATAAGCCTTGCTTTAAGCATAGGTTTATTGGTTTCTACCCTTGCTAAAACTCAAGTTGTAGCTATGCTTGTTTGTGCTTTAATGTTTATGTTGCCCGTGGTACTTCTTTCTGGCATGATTTTTCCTGTTGAAAGTATGCCCTTAATCTTGCAATATATCTCTTATGTAGTACCTCCTAGGTGGTTTGTAGCAGGGATTAAAAAAATTATGCTTGAAGGGCTTGGATTTGAATTTGTCTTAAATGAGCTTTTAGTTTTAAGCTTTATGTTAATTTTAGTGCTTTTCATAAGCATTAAAAATTTTAATATAAGATTGGAAAAATAAATGCTTTTTTTGATTGAAAAGGAATTTAAGCAATTTTTTAGAAATAAATTTTTTCCAAAAATGATTTTTGTCTTCCCTTTAATGATAATCTTAGTTATGCCTTGGGCAGCTACCTTGGAGGTAAAAAATATCTATCTAGGCGTTTTAGATAATGACAAATCAATGCTTTCAAAGGATTTAATAACAAAGATTAAAGCAAGTGATTATTTTATTTTAAGCAAACATTTACAAGATAAAGAAGAGGCAAATAGGTGCATATACGAAAATAAATGCGATATTATATTAGAATTTCCCTTAAATTTTGAAAAGGACTTTTTAAAGGCAAAAAATGCAAATTTAGCTCTTTATGCAAATGCTATAAACAGCACTAAGGGTTCTTTAGGTAATGGGTATTTAAATAATATTATTTTAGAATTTAGCAATGAAAAGGCATCGCAGGGGCAAAAAGTAACAATCAATAATACTCAAATTTTAAGCACTTATCGATTTAATGCAAATTTAGATTATAAACAATACATGATTCCAGCCCTAATGGTAATGGTTTTAACGCTAATTTGTGGCTTTTTACCAGCCTTTAATATAGTACTAGAAAAAGAAAAGGGCAATATAGAACAAATCAATGTAACACCCATTTCTAAATTTCAATTTATACTATCAAAACTTATACCTTATTGGATAATAGGGCTTTTAGTAGTTAGCCTTTGTTTTATTTTAGCCTTTTTAGTTTATGGATTGTTACCAAAGGGAAGTTTTTTGTTAATTTATCTCTTTGTTTTTGTGTATATACTTGTAATAACAGGCTTTGGCTTGGTTATTTCAAATTACTCAAACACCTTGCAACAAGCCATGTTTGTGACCTATTTTTTTATACTTATTTTAATATTACTTAGTGGTCTTATGACATCTATTAAATCAATGCCACTATGGGCTCAAAATATTACCTTTCTTAATCCACTTCGCTATTTTATAGAAGCCTTGCGTTTAATTTATTTAAAGGGAAGCGGGATAAGTAATTTATGGCCAAATTTACTTATCTTACTTGCTTTTGCCTTTATTTTTTGCCTTTGGGCTATTTTAGGGTATAAAAAAAGAAATTAATGCAAAGTGCTATTTAAAACAACAACCTTTTTATTTGCACTTACTATCATAGCCCCACTTATTGAATCTTGGCGAAAATGTAGCCCATTTAAGCCCTTTAACTCAATACCCTTATAAATTTCTTTACTAAAATCAAAATTTGTATTTATCTTTTTAAGCTTTTCTTTATCTTTTAATAAGAATTTAGTACCTTCTAAAACGGCTATTCCTGCATCAACTATGCAATTATCCCCTAATGGAATTCCAGTAACTGAATTTGCCCCAAGTAAACAAGCCTTACCCACGCTTATAGCATTGCCACTTGTCCCACTTAATACGCCTAAAATGGATGCCCCTCCTCCTATATCACTTCCTTCTCCTACTATGGCTGATGAACTTATCCTACCTTCTACCATGCAAGCACCGGTTGTTCCAGCGTTGAAATTTATATAAGAAGCACCCGGCATTATAGTAGTACCAGCTGCTAAACTAGCACCCATTCTAACCTTAGCAGTATCTAAAATTCTAGTATTATCATCAGGTATAATATGGGCTAAGAAACGAGGGAATTTATCTACAAAATCAATCTTAGGATACTCACCTTTCATTTTTAAACTAAGTTCATTTTCTCTTAAATAATCAAGTTCTATAGGCTTATCATTACTCCACGCAACATTGCTTAAAAGCCCAAATGCCCCGTCTAAATTCACACTTCTTAAAGGCATTTTTTTATGAGAAAGTAAGTAAAGCTTTAAATAAACTGCTTCAACGCTTAACGGGGCTTCGTTTTCAAATAAACACACAAAGACAAAGCTTTCATTTTTAAAATTTTCTTTAATAATCTTTAATAAATCTATATTTTTATGTCCTTCTTCTTCTATAAAAGGGGCAAAACACTCAAGGGCAAAATTTATATCTTGGATTGTTAAATTTTGAGTAAATTCGCTTAGATTAAAGTCTATGTTTATTCCTCTTTGCATGAAAGATTCAAGCAAGATTGCAGCTGAGCCATAATTTTGTTCGTAATTTATCAAGGCAAAATTAGCTTGTAAAATTTTATCCTTATTAATTTGTCCTCTATCAACTCTTGCTATACCAAAGGCTTTAGGTTTTTTATAATTTGTTTTTTGTTCTATTTGTTTTACAAAAAGTATAAAATTTTCTTTTGATTGTATTTGCATTTTAATCTCCTTTTTAATGCGAACAGGCACTCTTGCCATTTGTGATAGGCTGAATTTGTGAATTATCAGCCAGACCTTCTTTATTAACCTTTTCTATAAATTCCCAAAGTTTTTCAGCAGCCTCTAAGTATCTTTTTGCACTCACACTCTCACTTTCATAAAAACTTATAGGCTTACCATTATCTCCACCTTCTCTAATATTCATTTCAATAGGAATTTGTGCCAAGCACTCACAGTTATATTCCTTAGCTAAATTCAAAGCTGCCCCTTTTCCAAAAATTTCATATTCTTTATTATTATCAGGGCAGATAAAGCCACTCATATTTTCTATTATACCAGCTACTGGGATATGTAATTTTTCAAACATATCTAGCGAGCGTTTGCTATCATCTATTGAAACAAGTTGAGGGGTACTAACGCAAATTCCTGTTGTAATAGGTATGCTTTGTGCTGCCGTAAGTTGTGCATCTCCTGTGCCTGGTGGCATATCTAAAAATAATACATCTAAATCATCCCATAGCACGTCGCTTAAAAGTTGTTCAACAGCCTTCATTATCATGGCCCCTCGCCAGATAAGTCCTTGACCATCTTCCATAAAAACGCCCATACTCATCATATAAATTCCATGGCTAAGTACAGGCTTTATTTTTTCCCCTACTACTTCTATGTCATCTTTACTAACTCCAAGCATTCTAGGGATATTTGGTCCATAAATATCCATATCTAAAAGTCCAACTTTTTTACCAATCTTTGCCATAGAAATAGCCAAATTTACAGCAGTGGTACTTTTTCCAACTCCACCCTTTCCACTTGAAATCATAATGAAATTTTTAATTTGTGGGGCTATATTTTTTTTAGTCCTTGAATTGCTTTTTTCATCTGGAATTTTAGGTGTTTTAATGTTTAAATTTATATCCTTTAAATCTAGGTCCTTTAAGGTTCTTAAAATATTTTCTTTAAGTTCTTTTGCAAGATTTGGGTTTGAGGATGGAATTTCTAAGTTTATAAAAGCGATTTTTTCTTTAACCTCTATATTTTTTACAAAATCAAAGCTTATAATATCCTTTTCAAAACCAGGATATTTAACGCCTTGAAGTCTTTGTTTGATTTTATCTACCATAATTTATCCTTGAAATTTTTTGCGATTATAACCAAAAAAATTTAAATCCATTTAAAATAAAAGAGTGTAAATTTATTAAATTTAAGTTAAATATATCGTGTAATATGGTAACATTGCATAAAAAAGAAATTGAAGGTAAAATATGTTAGATATTAGCTTGATAATGCTTGCTGCTGGTAATTCTTCGCGTTTTAATCTTGGTGTAAAAAAGCAATTTATTCGGCTAGGCGGTCTTCCATTATGGCTATATGCTACTAAAAATTTGAGTTCTTTTTATCCATTTAAAAAGATAATTGTTACTTCTAGTAATACTTCTCATATGCAAAAATTTATACATCATAACGAAAAATATGAATTTGTTAAGGGTGGTGATACTAGAATGCAATCTTTAAAAAATGCCCTTGATTTAGTGACAAGTGAATTTGTAATGGTTAGTGATGTTGCTAGGGTACTAGTAAGCAAGGAATTATTTGAAAATTTGATTGAAAATATAAATAATGCTGATTGTATAACACCTGCCTTAAAGGTTGCTGATACCACGCTTTTAGAAGATGAAGTAGTTGCTCGTGAAAAGATTAAACTCATTCAAACTCCACAACTTTCACGCGTATCCTTATTAAAAAAGGCACTAGCTCAAAATATCGAATTTAGCGATGATAGTACGGCAATTGCAAGTGTGGGTGGTAAAATTTGGTTTATAAAGGGCGAGGAAAAAACGCATAAAATTACCTTTGATGAGGATTTAAAAAAGCTTGATTTACCACCACCTAGTAGTGAAATTTTTACAGGCAATGGTTTTGATGTGCATGAATTTGGCGAAAAAAGGTCCTTGATTTTAGGTGGGGTTAAGGTGCATGAAAGCATGGGTTTAAAGGCACATAGTGATGGAGACGTACTAGCCCATTCTTTAACCGATTCTTTATTAGGGGCTGCTAGTCTTGGCGATATAGGAGAACACTTCCCAGATACTGATAAGGCCTATAAAAATGCTGATTCTATGAAGCTTTTAAAAAAGGCCTATGATTTAGTGAAAGAATATGGCTTTGAACTTGTGAATGCTGATATTACTATTATAGCTCAAACTCCTAGATTAAAGGATTTTAAGGATAAAATCGCCTGTAATATAGCTAGCGTATTAAATGTTGAAAATTTTAGAATCAATATAAAGGCTACTACTACTGAAAAACTTGGTTTTATAGGTAGAAAAGAAGGCATTGGGGTGCTTAGTAGCGTGAATTTAAAATATTTTGATTGGATGAAAATATGAAAGTTTTGATTGTAGAAAATGAAATTTATTTAGCACAAAGCATTAGCATGAAACTTGCTGATATGGGTTATGAATGCGATATAGTAGGTTCATTTAATGAGCTTAACACGGATAAATATTATGATATAGTCTTGCTTTCTGCAAGCACTAGTAATTTTTTAAAGGTGGTTGAAAAATTTAAAAACTCAATAGTAATCTTGCTTATTTCTTACATTAGCACAGACACGGTTTCAAATCCTTTAAATATAGGGGCAAGCGATTACATACAAAAGCCTTTTATGATAGAAGAATTAGTTAGAAAAATCAAGCATTATCAACATTTTAAAAAAATTTCTAGTCTAAATAATGCGTATAAAAACTATATAAAATCTCGCTTAGAAACGATTCAAATCCCTGAATTTAATTACAAAAAAATCAAACTTCCCTTAATTATAAAAGCAGATAAGCAAATTCTAGCTGATACCTTTGTCTTTAATTATATAAATGAGTGTGATATTAGCTTTTCTTACATAAATCTTTCTACAAATAATGCAGTTGATAAGGCCTTAAAACAATTAGAAGATAATAAATTATTATTTTTAAGCAATTTTCAAGTATTAAATGCAAATGAAAAGGAAAAGCTTCTAAGTTATATTAAAGATAAAAATGTTATTTTGCATACAAATTCTAATATACAAGATTCTCAGATAAATGTTTTAAATTTTAGCACTAATGAAAAAAATATGGATAATAACGAAATTTTAACTATTGATGAATATGTAAAATATATCATCTTAACTTATCAAAATGTCTTCCCTGATACTGATTTATCAAAGAAGTTAGGCATTTCTCGCAAGTCCTTATGGGAAAAAAGGAAAAAATATGGATTTAGCAAAAAAAGATAGTATTTATATAGATAAAAGAGAATTTGGCATACTTTCCTTAATAAAAGAAGGTTTGCTTGGTAGTTGTACGCATTTAATGAATGAAAAAGAAAGCGAAAATGTGCTTAAAACGGGCAAATTTAATAATGAAAGTTTTCCTTATCCACTAAGCTTTGCCCCAAGGATAAAAAATGAAAATTTAAAAAATGTAAAGTCCGGTCAAAGGCTTAATTTATGTCTTGATAATGAGATTGTAGGGTTCATTGATATAGAAAGTAAATTTAAAAATGATAAAGATAGACCTAGTATTTTTAATCCTAATACTTGCATTTTAGATGATATTAGCGAGTTTTGTTTAAGTGGGGAATTTGAAATTTATAATTCAGATATTAAAAAATCTAAAAATGAATTTATTGAGCTTAAAAAAAGTCACAATGCAAGAAGAATTACTGCTATTGTTTCTAGTTTTGACCCCTTGCATAGAGCACATGAGCGAATTTTTAGGTGGACCATTGATAAGGCTGATTTTGTAGTTGTTTTTTTGATTGAATCTTATGAGGATAATGGCTTTAATTTTGAATTAAAAGAACAATATTTAAGAATTTTTGCACAAAAATATCTGCCAATGGATAGAATTTTTATCTTTCCTTTAAAGGATATTGATATCTTTCATGCACATTTAAATCCGGGGCTTGAGAGCATTTTAGCTAAGGGTTTGGGTTGTACTAAGCTTGTAGTTGGGCAAAATCATAGTGGTCTTGGAATGCATTATTCTCACAATCAACCTTGCACGATTTTAGACCAATTTTCAAGGGATTATAATATAGAAATCATCATTTTACCCGAATTTGTCTTTTGTGATAAATGTAAAATGATAGTTAGTACCCATTCTTGCCCACATGGCACGCATCACCATTTGCATTATAATAGCCATTCTTTAAAAGAACTTTTAAGGGCTGGTATAATACCTCCTGTTGTCTTTGTTAGAAAAGAAATTTCAGCCCTAATTTTAGCTAAGCTTTTTCCTCATCGTTTTAAAAATATGCAAACAATTTATAATAGTTTATTTTCTACAAATGGAATTTTAGAATACAAAAAAGATGAGGAATTTTATGAAAAGCTTTTAGAATTACACCAAACTTCTTATATGGCTTAGGAAAGATTATGCAAAGATTATTTTTAACCTTTTTTTATTCTGGGGCTATTAATTTTGCCCCGGGTACCTTTGGGACAATTGTAGCCTTAATACCTGCTTTTTTTATTTTAAAATATTTAGGAATTCAAACCTTATTTTTACTTTCTATTCTTATCTTTGTTGTTTCTATTAAAATCATAGATGATTATGAAAAAAAAACAAAAAAGCACGATGATAAGCATATAGTAATTGATGAGGTAGCCGGAGTTTTCTTAGCTTGTAGCATAGCAGCAAGTACTAGTAATTCTATATTAAATTTTATTCTAGCCTTTGTATTTTTTCGCCTTTTTGATATTACTAAGCCCTCAATCATAGGCAGGGTTGACAAAGGTGTAAAAGGTGGGCTTGGCGTTATGTTAGATGATATGTTAGCAGGTTTATTTGCCGGGCTTTTAACGGCTGTAATTTATGGATTTTTGCTTAAATTTGACTTGCTTTTATGGGATTTAAATTTAAAAGATATTTTTTAAATTTGGATAAATTTGCTTATTTTAGGTTATAATATTTGCATTGTTTAAAAAAGGATAGGGAATATGTCTAAGGTAGATATTGTTGTAGGAATTCAATGGGGCGATGAAGGAAAGGGAAAAATCGTCGATAAATTATGCGCAAATTATGATTTTGTTTGTCGTAGTGCTGGTGGGCACAATGCTGGGCATACTATTTGGGTTAATGGCGTTCGCTATGCCTTGCACTTAATACCTAGTGGAATCTTACATACTCGTTGTATAAATGTTATAGGAAATGGTGTTGTTGTAAGTCCTGAAGCACTTATTGCAGAAATAGCTCAATTTGAAAATTTACAAGGAAGACTTTATATAAGCGATAGGGCACATTTAAATTTAAAACACCACGCCTTAATAGACATAGCACAAGAAAAGCTTAAAGGAAAAACTGCTATAGGTACCACTGGAAAAGGCATAGGACCAAGTTATGCTGATAAGATTAATCGTAGTGGTTGTAGGGTTGGAGAGCTTTTAAATCCTGAAAAATTATGTGAAAAATTAATGGATTATTTTAATACCTATCAAATTTATTTTAATAGTTTAGGTATTGAATTACCCGATGAAAAAAGCTTACTTGAAGAATTAAAAAATTATTCTTTGATTTTAAGTCCTTATATAACAGATACTACTCGTTTATTGTGGAGAGCAATTGATGAGAATAGGCGAATTTTACTTGAAGGGGCACAAGGTTCTATGCTTGATATTGACCATGGGACCTATCCTTTTGTAACTAGTTCAAGTACTATTAGTGCAGGAGGACTTACCGGACTTGGTTTAAATCCTAAGGATGCTGGTTCTATAATAGGCGTGGTAAAGGCTTATACAACTCGCGTTGGAAATGGGGCTTTTCCTAGTGAAGACCTTACAGAAGATGGAGAAAAAATCGCACAAATAGGTAAAGAAATAGGGGTTAGTACTGGTCGTAAAAGAAGGTGTGGGTGGTTTGATGCAGTAGCAGTAAAATACACTGCTAGGTTAAATGGGCTTGATAGCTTATCTTTAATGAAGCTTGATGTGCTTGATGGTTTTAAAAATGTTAAACTTTGTTATGCTTATAAATATAAGGGGCAAATTATTGATTATATGCCCAGTGATTTAGAAAATGTTGAACCAGTTTATGAAGAATTTGAGGGCTGGGATAAGGTTTTTGGTATTAGAGATTATGATTTATTGCCTCAAAATGCTAAAAAATATCTAGAAAGAATTCAAGAATTAGTCGGTGTTAAGATAGAATTTATATCCACAAGTTGGGAAAGAGAAGATACTATAGTATTATGAAAACAAATAAATATAGCGTGATTGTAAAGGTAAGAAAACAGCAACTTGATGATGCTGAAAATAATCTAAATGTAGCCAAACAAAGACAATTACAACACCAAAGGCTTTATGAGCTTTGTTATGCTGAATTTTTAATGGCAAATTCCTTGCCAACTCAAGGAAGTATTAGTGAATTAAAATCTAGTGTAGAATTATCTCACATAGGGCAAGATACTTTAAATAGGGCAAAAGAAAAGGTTGAACTTAGTAAAAAAGAAATGGCACATTATCAATTTTTATATAAAAAAGCCTATATGGATTATGAAAAAATCAAGGCCCTTGAAGGCGAGGAGCTTAAAAAAATTCAAAAACAAATGTTAAAAGATGAGCAAAAATTTCTAGATGAAATCGCTATAACACGTTTTTTTACAAAGGATAAAGATGTTAAAGAAAGCTAGTTTATGTGCTATTTTGCTTTGTTTGAGTGTAGCACAAGAAGGCGTTGATTGTGCTAAATATTTTGAGGCAAGAAAAGAACAAATAGAACTTCAAACAAGGGAATTTGACGAGGCTAGGCAGTCCTTAGAAGCTTATAAGGCTTCTTTTGAAATTTTACATAATCAAAAATTACAAGCCTTAATTGAAAAAGAAAGCGAGGTAAATGCTACATTAAAAAGGATTGAAAATTTAAAAAAAGAAAACGAGGCCTTGTTAGCTCAAACCAAAAAACTTCAAGATTCTATAAATGAAAAAACAGATGGCAGGATAAAAGAAATTTACTCACAAATGAAAGATAGTGCCGTGGCAAATGTATTATCTACAATGGATACGGACGAGGCCAGTAAAATAATGCTTTCACTAGAAACTAGAAAGGTTTCAGGCATACTTTCAAAAATGGAGCCTCAAAAGGCTAGCGAACTTACTTTATTGCTAAAAAATTTAGATAGCAATGCTACAAGGGAATAAGTGAATTTTAGCCTAGAACAAATCATCATAGCTATGATTTTAACCCTTTTTGCAGGTTTTTCTACCTCAATAGGTGCGATTTTAGCCTTTTTTTCAAAAAAAGATGATTTAAGAATTTTATCTCTTGGGCTTGGTTGTTCAGCAGGGGTTATGATATATATAGCCTTTATGGAGATGTTGCCAAGTGCGTTGAAAGATTTTTCTACTTATTTTAATTCTCAATGGGGCGAGCTTTTAGCCTTGCTCTGCTTTTTTGGTGGAATTTTATTTGCCTTAATTATTGATAAATTAATACCAGAAGATGTTAACCCTCACATTCCAAAGGATGATTTTAGCGAACTTAAAATTTGTCCCTTGCCTAAAAATCCTAAAAAAACGCCTAAATATCACCCAGGAATCAAGCCAATAAATGTCCATACCCTAAAAAGAACGGGAATTTTTACAGCCCTAGCCATTGCTATACATAATTTTCCAGAAGGCTTTGCTACCTTTATGTCAAGCCTTGAAAATTTAACCCTTGGCGTTGCCATTGCAATAGCCGTTGCTATACATAATATACCCGAAGGACTTGCCGTTTCTTTGCCTATTTATCATGCTACAAATGATAAAAAAAAGGCCTTTGTTTATTCTGTGCTTTCAGGCTTTGCTGAGCCTTTAGGTGCTCTTGTTGGGGCTTTGATTTTACTACCCTTTATAAACGAACTAACTTTGGCTATTTGCTTTGCCTTTGTAGCTGGGATTATGGTTTTTATATCATTAGATGAACTTTTACCAGCAGCAAAGACTTATGATAGGGCACACGATAGCCTTTATGGCTTGTTAATGGGCATGGCTATAATGGCCCTATCCTTAGTCCTATTAGCGACCTAATTCCTTTTTAAGCTTTCTATACTCAAAATAAAATTTAATAAAGCCACCCTTATACCAGTTTTTATAAGCCTTACACCAAGCAAGTCCAAGTTTATAGGAAAAATAATTTTGTATCTTTAAGGCTTCTTTGTAATCACAATACTGGTTTAATGGCTTTAAATTTGGCTTTGAATCTTTTAAATTTTCTTTGTGAAATTTGTTTATAAAATATAATTCTATGGGTAGTATCATATAACCCATTAAGGATTTTGAGTTGTTAGCTAAGCTTTTGCCATCTTATAAGCAAGATGATTTTTAACCCTAGTTGTAGCTAAAATTTCTTTGTTTAAAGTATCGATTTTTATGTTTAAAGGCCTTGTAAATCGTGGTACTATTCTTTGTTCGTACTCGTTTATTAAATCAGAATATGCCTTAATATCAGGCAAGATATGATTAAAATTATATTTTTCATCTATTAAAATATTATAATCATTTAACTTTTCAAAATCAATTTCAGGGGCTTTCTTTTCATCTTTTACCAGCAAAAAGACTACTATATCACAAACACTCAGCCTTTTTGAGTTTTTATCCCAGCTATGACAATTATGAGCATACTCGCTAAATTCATCACTCTCATTTAAACTCACAAAGTTTTCATCATCTATAATAAATTCATTGCAAACATTGATAAAGGCGTTATTAAATTTAAATTCTTTGCTAAAATTTTTTGTTTTATTTTTAAATAATATACTAGAAAAGCACTTTGTAGGATTTATTTTTGGTTCAAATTCTTCTTGCCACTTCGTTGCATCATTCCAAGTACGAATGCCTATAAGTTTATAGCCCTTGTATTTTTCATTAAATTTTAATAGGGTATTTTTATCTATCCTAAAGGTTATCTCATTAAAGATAGAATTACTTTTATGAAGTTCTTCTAAACTCCCTTTTATTAAGTTCATTTCATTTGGCTTAACTATGATAAATTTAGAATTTTTTAAATTTTCTTTTAAGGGCTTTGGTGCGTAAAAATTATCTATATTTAAGGCTACTTGCTTTCCAATATTTCTTGAAATAGTGTTAAAGTGGTGCCAAGTATCTAGCATATTACACAATTTGCTTAAATCAAATTTTTGATAATACCTTTGCAGATCAAGCACATTAAAGCCAAATTTCAAGGCATAAAATCTATGTAAATTTGCTATCACATTCGCATTTTTATATTTGTCACAAGGATAGATTTAAACAACAACCTTTTGTTGCGTAAGATACAAGCTTTCATAAAGCCAGTACAAATAACTGTTTATCTTTTCTAAGGATAATTGTTCGTAAAGGTTGATATGATGAGATATATCATTTATGTTACTAGCAACTATTATAAGTTTTGTATTTTTGATATTTTCTTTATTTTTTATGAGTTTGTATAAAGCCATTGCTCCTTCAAGGCTTTCGTTTATACACTCAACCCCTCCCCGTTAGTTCACCTTGAAAGCCGTCAAAAAAGCTATTTTTAGCCATAAGATAACAATCTCCAAATAGTAATACATTTTCTTTCATTAAATCTCCTTAATTTTCTTTGAAAAATTTAAATATTATATTGATAAAAAAGCCAATACAAGCAATTATTATAATGCTTGCCCCACTTGCTAAATTTAAATAATAGCTTAAAAATAAGCCTAAAATGCAAAAAATAGCACTAAGAAAAGAGGCTAAAATCATCACTAAGCCTAGTTTTTTTGCAAGATTTTCAGCTATAAAGCTTGGAATACTAAGCAGTGCCATTACTAGTACAATGCCAACTAATCTTATACAAATTACTATACAAAAAGAAAGCATAGCAATTAATAGATAATAAAAAAAAGTTGTCTTTACTCCTTTTAAACTTGCAAATTCCCTATCAAAGCTAAGGGCTTCAAATTGTCTAAAAAAGCATACTAAACATAGGATAATTAAGCTATCAACCCCAAGCATTAGCCATAAATCAGCACTTGAAACGGCTAAGATATTGCCAAATAAATAAGCCATTAAATCAGCATTATAACCAGGGCTTAAATCAATCAGCAAAATTCCAATAGCCATTCCAAACGCCCAAATAACAGCTATAAAACTATCGCTTCTATTTTCAAAACGAAGGGACAAAAAGGCTAGTATAAAGGCTAAAAAAAGGGTAAAAGCACTAACGCTTAGCATTAATGGCAAGGAAAAATAAAGGGCTATGCCAATGCCTCCAAAACTTCCATGCGTTATACCTCCAGCCATTGAAAAAAGGCGATTAATCATAATCAAAACGCCCATAATGCCACAGGCTACACTGACTAAAATAGCAGCAATTATTGCATTTTGAAAAAAGGTAAAGCTAAGAATTTCCATTTTGTTCTCTAAAATTGTGTAAATTTGTAACTATAGGTTTAAAAATTTTACTTTTTAAAATAGTTCTTTTTTGAAATTCCTTTTCGCAAATTTTTTTATCCTTACAGCCTAAATCATCGCATAGACAATTATGTAAACTCATCTCAACATCGCAAAAATGTGAGTGATTTTCATACAAATGCTTTAAAAATACATTTTTATCACTTGCCTTTGTATTAGAATGCAAAAATAATTCTTTGTTTAAATAAGCTACCTTATCGCTATAGGCAAGGACAAAATTTATATCATGGCATACTATTAAAATGCCTATTCCTTTTGTGTGTAAGTCGTTTAATAGTTCAAAAATTTGCAAGGCTGATTTGCTATCTACGCTAGCAGTAGGTTCGTCTAAAATAAGCATCTTGCACTCATCAACCAAGGCCCTTGCTATAAAAACCCTTTGTTTTTGACCTCCACTTAAGGTGTTTATTCTTTTATCCCAAAAATTTTCTAAATTTACTTTTTTAAGGACATCTTTAGCCTTTTCTTTATCTTTTTTAGTATAAAAGCCAAAAATTTTTTTCCCTAAAAGCCCCATTAAAACTATATCAATAACACGAGCAGGGAAATTTTCATTAGCTATAGTATGTTGAGGTACATATCCTATCTCACTTCTTTTAAGCTTATTAAATTTAATACTTTTTTTATCATCAAGTAAACCAAGAATAAGCTTTAAAAGCGTTGATTTACCTGCCCCGTTTGGTCCTATGATAGCCATAAAATCTTTGCTATCATAGCTTAAATTTACATTTTTTAAAATTTCTTCATTATCATAAGCATAACTTAAATTTGAAAGTTCAAAAAATAACACTTTTATTCTTTCAAGCTATTAGCTAAATGTGTTGCTAAACTTAAAAGCTCCTTTTCTAAATCATAAGATAAATGATTAATATAAAGAATTTTCGCACCACATTCTTTAGCTATATTTTGTGCTGCATTTTGTGAAAAGCCAGGTTGCATAAAAATAATCTTTATATTTTCATTTTTTGCTATATTGATTAATCTTTGTAAATCCCTTGGTTTTGGTTCTTTACCCTCTATTTCAACAGGAATTTGTTCTAAATTATATCTTTTTGCAAAATAGCCCCAACTTGGATGATAAACTATAAATTTATTTGATTTAATGCCTGTTAAAAGTGTTTTTATCTTAGAATTTAACTCATCAAGTTCTTTTACAAGGCTGTTTAAATTTTCTTCATACATTTTAGCATTTTGTGGATATTTATTGCTTAGTGCCTTGCTTATATTTGTAGCTTGAATTTTAAGTAAAATAGGGTCAAGCCAGGTATGAATATCTAAATTTTCGTGGTCTTTATGGTCGCTATGTGCTTTATGCTCATGTCTCTCGTGTTTGCTTGACATTAAAGAGATATTTTCTTGCATATCAACTATAAGTAAATTTTTAAAATTATCCTTAAATTTATCTAAAAATACTCTTTCAAATTCTAAGTCTATAGTAAAATAAATATCGCTTTGTTCTAGGGTTTTAATATTGCTTGGTTTAAATTCAAAGCTGTGTTCGTCTATATTTTTAGGGATTATCACATTGATATTTACACTATCTTTGGCGATTTTTTGCACTAAAAAGGCTTGTGGTTCAATGCTTACGCTAATGGTAGGTTTTGCGTATACAAAAAGAAAAGAAAGTAGTAAAAAGAGAAGTTTTTTCATGGTCATTCCTTGTAAAAAAATAGCAAAGATTATAACATAAAAAGATTATAACATAATAAATTAAAAACTTTCCTTGCCATCAAGCACGGGCACAAATAAGCATTCTTCTAAAATTTCTCTTTGTAAAGAGGTACCATTTTTTGTTAGGCGAGTTATAAATTGTCTGTTATCGTGCAAGATTGGGGCTACTAAAATTCCTCTATCGCTTAATTGATCAAGTAAAATTTCAGGTATTTGTTTTGTATAAGCTGAAAATAAAATTCTATCATAAGGGGCATAATTTTTCCAACCATTTTGTCCATCATCAAAGCGTACATTTATGTTGCTATAGCCTAAATCCCTAAAGGTTTGTGCTGCTGTTTTTGCAAGTTTTTCTATCCTTTCAATGCTGAAAACTCGTCTTATAACCTTGCTTAAAATGGCTGCTTGATAGCCACTTCCACAGCCTATTTCTAGCACGCTATCGGCATCTTTAAATTCTAATGCCATAGTCATTTTTGCAACCGTTAAGGGCGAGCTAATCCACTGCGAATTTGCTAGTGGCATAGCATCAAGTCTATAAGCATGTGTTTTAAGAGGAGAAAAAATTTCACGAGGTACCTCGCAAAAGGCGTTAAAAAGGGTTTCGTTTATAAAAATTTGTTGTGAAATTTCTTCTGCCATATTTTTACAACGTTTATATTCAAAAGCATCCATTATTAATTCTCCTTTAAAAAGCCTAATTGTAACTAAAAAAATTAAATTTTTAATCTTATTTTGCTATACTAGCCTTGAAAAGGAGAGTATATGTTGATTAAATTTAAAAAAATTAAGCCTAAAATTGGCAAAAATGTTTTTATAGCAAAGGGTGCTAAGGTTATTGGTAATGTAAGCATTGGTGATGATAGTAGTGTTTGGTTTAACTGCGTTTTAAGAGGGGATGTAAATTTCATTAAAATCGGCAAAAGGACAAATATACAAGATTTAAGCACTATCCATGTCTGGCATAAGGAATTTAACGAAGATGGTAGTATAAAAGGTAATGGCTTTCCTACTATAATAGGCGATGACGTAACCATAGGGCATAATTGCGTAATCCATGCTTGTGTGATTAAAAATCGCGTTTTGGTTGGTATGAATTCAGTTGTTATGGATGATGCTTTGATTGATGATGATAGCATAGTTGGGGCTGGGGCTGTTGTGACAAAGGGAAAGAAATTTCCACCTCGTTCTTTAATACTTGGCAATCCTGCTAAATTAGTTCGCACCTTAAAAGAAGAAGAAGTGGAATTTTTAAAAGAATCAGCTAAAAACTATGTGAGTTTTAAGAATGATTTTTTATAAGGTGCTTAATTTTTCTTCAACCTTTTTTGCAAATGCACTAAAGGTTTTTTTATAATGTTTTTGAAAGCCAGGCTTTACTACCATTTTATCAAAAACTCCATTATAACTTCCCCCTAAAAAATGCCTGGTAGCCTTTGGTCTTATTAAAATAAAGCTCGGAATTTGTAAGATATCACATAAATGAACATTACCTGTATCAATGCTTATAAAATAATCTAACTTGCTTGAGATTGCAACTAAACTAGCAAAAGACTCATCATTTGTAAATACCCTTAAATTTTCACTTTCATCTATATTAAAATTTATACTTTCAAATTTTGCATGCATTAAAATAACAAGAAAATTTTTATGAGTAGAGGCTATATTTTGGGCTAATCTTATCCAATCCCTTATAAAAAAATTAACTCCTTCATTTTGGCTATGATAAGAAAAGCAATTAATGCCTATGATTTTATCGTATTTAATACTATTTAAAAAGCTATCAACTATGCTAAAATCCTTATATATATGTTCTTTAACCTGTGAAAAATCAATATTTTTAATATTTTCATCAAAGTGCTTTTTATCAATCTGCCTTACTAAGCTTAAAATAAATTCGCTTAAATGCTTATTTCTTATAATGCTTGGAAAGGGGGTTTTGAAATTTTTATTGAAAATATTATAAAGATTTGTAAAGCTTATAATTTTTTTAATATTTAAACTTTTAGCTATCTTATCTAAGGTTTTATGCAATGTGGTACTTCTTCTAGGAATAATTAAAATATCACAATTTAGCCCTTTTAATTTTTCATAAAAATCGCCTTCTTTATCACTTTCTATCCCCTTATAACTTACAATCTCATCTACAAAATCTAATTTTATATCCTTAAAATTAGTCCTATACAATAAGCTTAATCTTGCATTAGGGTAAAGTTTTTTAATAGCATATAAGGCTTTCATATATATCATAGAATCACCAAAGCCATAAGCACACATAACTATACTTTTAATATCTTCTTTTTTCATCTTACTTCTTTCTTAAAGCCATTTTTTATCAGCTGTTAAACTTACTAAAAGCCAAATTCTATAACTTGGAATTTCAAGCTGGGATAAAATTTTATCCCTTATTTTATCAAGTTCGCCACCTGAAATTTTCTTACTTGCGTTTGAACTTAAAATATTTACTTCTATCATAAAAAATCGCCCACTTTTTGCTACATGCGTATCATAATCTTCAAATTCATACTCATTACTTAAAGCCTCCATTACCTGTGTAATCTTCTCATCAAGCAAGGGTGGGGCTATCATTATTAAATCCTTTAAATTTGAGATACAAATTCGCATAGGAGTAAAGGATAATATCAAAGAAAGTATAACTAAAAGAGCAGGGTCTATAAATTTACTAAGTGCTAATTCTTGCAAGGGATCCATTATATAAACAGCTCCAAAGGCTAAAATTCCACCCATATATAAAACACAATCTATAAGCCATTCTGCTTTATCTACGCCTATTAATTCTGAGTCTAAAATTTTAGAATAAAAACGTATATAAATATAAATTATAAAACATACCATAAAGGCACAAATTGTATAAATAACGCTTTTTCCAAGGTCTAAGGTATAGCCTCCTTGTATAATGCTTGAAATTCCACTTATAAAGGCATATATGCAAACTATCAATAAAACAAGGCTTTTAAAAAGATTAACAAGGGGTTCAAAGCGAACATAGCCATATTGAAACACGTCATCGTCCTCTTTATAAATAAAACGAGAGGTTAACACACTTAAAAAGCCCAAAGCTACGCTTACAAGGCAGACAAAGCCATCAAAAATAATGGCTGAACTATTTGCAAAAACTCCAAATAAAACGCCAAATATAGCTAAAATTAAGGCAAAATACATAGAAATTTTAAGTACGAATTGTTCTTTTAAGGATTTTGCACTCTTATCTTGTTGTAGGCTTAAAATTTTTTTACGAATTTTTTTACCATAATTTCGGCTAAACAGAATGTATCCTTTAAAATCAAAATTAAGGTATTATACTAAAATTTAGTTAAAATTAAGTCATTTTTCTTTAAAATGAATCATAGTTTATTTTATAAATAAAGAAGGAGAGAATATGCTAAGTTCTAGGAATATTTTAAAGGTAAATGTTAAAAAGCTAAAATCTGATTCTGTTTTAACGCAAGTTAGTGCAAGTCTTGGTGAAAACAAGCTTAGGGCTATTATTACAAGTGAGAGTGCTAAGAGATTAAAACTTTCAAAGGATAAGGCTATTTATTTTATCTTTAAGGCAAGTAGCGTAATTCTTGCTAAGGAAGAATTTAACATTAAAACAAGTGCGGCAAATGAGCTAACAGGTATCATTAGCGAAGTTCGCGAAGGTGCTGTAAATGCTGAAATTGATGTGAAATGTGGGGACTATACAATAGTAGCTATTATTACCATGCAATCTTTGCAAGATCTTGCTTTAAAACAAGGCGATAAGGTAAGTTGCCTAATTAAAGCAAACAATGTCATAGTAGGCGTTGATAAATAATTTATAAGCTACAATTTTGTAGCTTATAAATTAATTTTAAATCGTTACAATTTTTGCTTCTATTATTTAAAAACAAGGTTTTATTAATGAATAAATGGACTTCTTTTGATACTCGTTGGGTGCTTTCTTTGTTTGGTACTGCTGTTGGGGCTGGAATTTTATATTTACCTATTAGAGCTGGTGGGGGAGGTTTTTGGCCAGTTGTTGTAATGTGTTTTCTTATCTTTCCTCTTGTATTTTTAAGCCATAGGGCATTATCTCGCTTTGTAGCACAAGCAAATGGGAGCGAAAAAGATATAACTCACGCAGCCGAGGAGTATTTTGGTTTTAAGACTAGTATTTTTATTTCTATCTTGTATTTTTTTGCTATTTTTCCTATATGTTTGGCATATTGTGTGGGTATTACAAATACCTTTGAAAGCTTTATTTATCATCAATTACTACCACTCTTAGATACAAATTTTGCAAATTTCATAAATCAAGCTTATATTAGCACCGATAAAGGAATGGTACTGCTTCCTTTTTATAGGGCTTTGCTAGTATTTATTTTGGTAAGTATTTTTATGCTTATCATGCTTTTTAGCGAAGAATTTATCACAAAGGTTTGTGAATGGCTTGTTTATCCTTTATGCTTTGTTTTATTTGTTTTTTCTTTGTATTTAATACCACAATGGAATTTATCAAGTCTAGTAAATGTGCCAAATTTTAAAGATTTTATTATAGTAGTATGGCTAACTCTGCCCGTGCTTGTTTTTGCCTTTAATCACTCTCCTGCTATTTCAACCTTTTCTTTAAGCGTTAAAAGAAAATACGATGATTATGATAAAAAATCAAGTCAAATTCTTTTTAATACCTCTGCTATGCTTTTAGTTTTTGTAATGTTTTTTGTATTTTCATCTGTTTTATCATTAAGTCCACAAGAACTTCAAATGGCAAGGGTCCAAAATATCCCTGTTTTATCATATTTTGCAAATAAGCTCGATAATGCCTTTATTTCCTATGGAGGTCCCTTAGTAGCCTTTTTAGCTATTTCAAGTTCTTTTTTTGGTCATTATTTTGGGGCTAGAGAAGGGGCTTATGGAATTGTTAGAAAATGCGTAAAACTTAGTGGTAAAAATCCAAATTTAAAATTTATTTCTATAAGTTGTACTAGCTTAATGTATGTGATTATGCTTTTGGTTGGCTATTATAATCCTAGTGTTTTAGGCTTTATAGAAAATTTAGGTGGTCCAATCATTGCAGCGATTTTATTTTTAATGCCTATAATTGCTATATATTCTGTTTCAAAACTTAAAAAATTCCAAAACAAAGCCCTTGATGGCTTTGTTTTCATAATGGGAATTTTAACCATTGTAACGGTTATTTATGTTTTTTAGTGAATTTAAAATTTTAATAGAATTTTTTTAAGTCCTAAGCTAGAAAGTGTTAAACCAAAGGTTGCAGTTACTCCCATGAAAGAACCTAAATCCTTGCAAAGTGGTTCTTCATCTGAAAAAACTACGTCAAAATCGCCTATAAAGCCACTTTTTCTAAGTTCATAACGAAATTTTTTAGCTAAGGCATCGCCATGAGTTTTAAAGATACTAGCTATTTTTACGCGAGTTGGGTCAATCTTTCTAGCCCCTCCAGTTGAAGAAATAAAAATTTGCTTTGAAAAATCAACGCTATTTACTAAAGCAATCTTAGCAGGTATATCATCAATGGCATCTATGATTAAGTCAAAATCATTTAGATTAAAATTTGCTAAAAATTCAGTATTAATCTTAGCATTTAAGCCCTTTATATTATATTTTTTAATAAAAACGTCTACTTTGGTTTCTCCTAAATATTCGCTATGAATTTGGCGATTTTGATTGGTTATTTCAAAGCTATCACTATCAATTACAAAAATATTATTTACCCCGCTTCTAAACAAAGAATCAACGCACATGCCACCAACGCCACCAAGTCCACAAACTAGCACCCTTATATTATTTAATTTTTCAAAATTACTCTCACCTATAAGCCATTTTATACGCGTATATCTATCATACATTTTTATCTCCTTTTAACCATAAACTAACTTCTTTTAGTCTTTGATAAGCTGTTAAATCAAGCATAATAGGTGTTATAGTAGCATAACCCTTTTTTAAAAGTGCTAAATCACAATTCTTATCCGGTTCAAAATCAAAATCAGCAACACAAAGCCAAAAATACTCAACCCCTCTAGGATTAATATTAGAACTTGCCTTATAATTATAAACCCTTTTTGCTACCTTGCATACTTTCATGCCCTTAAATTCTGTCTTTGGTGAGGGGAAATTTACATTTAAAAATTCCTTCTCACCTAATGGAAAACCACTTTTTTCAATCTTTTTTATTAAATATTTTGTAATCTTTAAGGCATTGTCAAAATTTAGTTTTTCTATATTTTCATTTTTTTTATAAAATTGCGATAAGGCTATGCTTGGAATTCCTTGCAAAACGCCCTCCATAGCACCAGCACAAGTACCAGAATAAGTAATATCCTCTCCTATATTTGCCCCCTTATTAATACCACTTATGATTAAATCGGGCAAACGCGTTTTATATAAGGCATGTAAGGCTAGATAAATACAATCAGCAGGGGTTCCATCATCAAGCTTATAAAAACGTTTTGCAACCTTGATAAATTTTAAAGGTTTTGTAAGGGTTATAGAATGAGAACAAGCCGATTTTTCACTAGCAGGGGCGACAATGGTGGTTTTTGCCTTAAATTCCTTTTTAAGCATTTTAACAAGCTTTTTAAGACCTATGCTTTCATAGCCATCATCGTTTGTAATAAGTATTTCTTTGATTTTCATATTATTCCTTTATTAAAATTATACAAAAAATTAGTTATAATAAGTCTTTCAAAAGTTAAAAAGGATAAAAAGTGCAAAATACGCAAATTCTAGTAAGCATGTTAAAACTTCAACAAAAATTAAACGATGAAACAAATGGGATAGGTTGGGAAAATGGCTATACAAAAGAAGGTAAGCTTATTAGTTTTAGAAGGTGCGTTTATATGGAATGTGCCGAGTTAATCGACTCTTTTGCGTGGAAGCATTGGAAAAATATAAACGCCCCTGTTAATTGGGAAAATGTACGTATTGAGATAGTGGATATTTGGCATTTTATAATGAGTTTGATTTTAGAAGAAAGTAAGGATAAAAATTTTGATTTTTTAGCCATGCAAATTTCAACCCTGCGTCCTTTTATGGATTTTTGCAAGGAAGAAAATAATCCTAATGAAAGCAATGTTTATGCGATTTTAAATGATATAGAACTAATCATTCATAAGTGTAGTGGCTTTGGTTTTGATTTAGAAGAACTTTTATCAGCATACTTTACCCTAGCTATAAAATGTGGTTTAAATTTGTATAGTCTATATAAAATTTATATAGGCAAAAATGTCTTAAATGCCTTTCGTCAAAACCATGGCTACAAAGAAAATAAATATATTAAAAACTGGAATGGTAAAGAAGATAACGAGGTTTTAAGTGAAATTTTAAATCAAGAATTAGAATACGATGAAATTTATAAACAGCTAGAAGAAATTTATAAAAAATTATGAGTGAAATTTTAAAACTTTCAATAAGCGATTCTTTAAGCAAACAATTTTTAAAATTCTCGCTTTTACCCTTATTTTTTAGCTTTGTTTTATTTATCTTGCTTTGTTATTTTGGCTTTTCAAGCTTGTTTGATTATTTTGATGAATTTTTTAGTGGTTTAGAAGAAGGTAGTTTTTTTGCTTGGCTTTATAGCCTTGCCTTTGTACATGTTTTAATAGTGATATTTAGCTTTTTACTATCATCTTTTGTAGTAATTATTGTATCTGTATTTTTTTCTATGTTTATAGTATCTTTTTTAACGCCCTTTATAGTTGCTAGTATTAATAAAAAACACTATCATTATAAGCAAATAAATTCTGTAAATTTTTTCAAAATTATCCTTAAAATTATTTGGATTTTTGTTAAATTTATCTTTTTATTTGGTGTGGCTAGTTTTTTGCTACTTTTTCCCTTTGTGAATTTATTTATTTATAATGTGGTGTTTTACTATCTTTTTCATAAGCTTTTAATGCTTGATGTTGCAAGTTGTGTTTTAGATAAAGATAATTTTGAAAATTTCTATGCTAAAACTAGTCCTATTGAGTTTAAATTTGCTACCTTAATTTTTTATATAATTGCTTGCATACCAGTATGTGGGCTTATCTTTCAAGTATTTTTTGTAATCTTTCTAACTCATCTTTTTTATCAAAGAATATTAAAATTAAAAGCTTAATTTTGCTGACTTAAAAGCTGATTTTTATCAATGCACAAACTTTGCCAATTTGAAGTAGCATTTACTTCCATACATTGTTTAAGGCTTTCATTAAGCCCGTTTATATTGCCTAAGGCTTCATAAGCTAGACTTTGAGTATATAATGCCCTGGCCCTATCTTCTGGTGATAATTTTAATTTTAATAAATCCTTTAAGACCTCAAGAGCTAATTCGTTTTGCGAACTTTCTTTTAAGGCTTCAAGATATAAGAATTCTAAAGTAGGACTAAATAAATTTATGCCTCTTAAATTTTGGTAATCAATAGCCTTTGGGGCATAGGTTAAAATAGTAGTTTGCATATTATTATCCTTTGCAAAGCTAAGCAAAGAATCATAGGCTTCAACCATATTAAAATTCATAGGATAGCTTTCTAAAATGCGTAAAATTTTTATAGCCTCGTTATACTCATTCATCTTTAAAAGCGAAACAAATTGTATATAATAGGCCTTAAAATTTTCTTCTTCACTCTTTAAAAGCCTTGAACTTGCTATGTCTTGTCCTATTTTAATGCTAGATTTATAATCTTTATTATCATACAAAATATAAGCCTTTTTAAGCCCATAATAAATAAGGTCATCGTTCAAATTTGTATCAGCATACTTTAAAGCCTCGTTTATCTTAGAAGTCCTTTCTAAGCATTCAAACATTTTCTTTTTATCATTGATTTTTTGCCCTATATTATAACTTGCAAAATCATCAAAAACAGCCACAGCTTTTAAACACTCATCATCTTTTAAGTCATTATTTAAAGCATTTATAGCAGCTTCTTCTAAAAGCTTAGCAGAATCATTAAGCCCTGCTTGTTCAATCTGGTCTTTATAGTCTAAAATAGCATTAAAATTACCCTCGTCATAATAAAGCTTCATATCCTCATCAAGTGCTTGTTTAGCTATGTTTTCATCTTCTGTTTGATATTGTTTTATTAGGGCTTGATAACGTTGGTGTAAATAACTTGCGTTATTATCTTTAAGGCTTAAAAATACTTCATCATTTGCCTTATGAATTTCACCTAAAAACGCCCCGTCTACAAATTCATTTAAATATAAATCAATATATTTTTTAGCATCAACCCCTCTTGAAGTGTGGCTTAGGGCTAGGGCTAAGTCTTTTAAGGTATGTTCGTAATTTTCATCAATCCTAGGCATTTTTTTAAAGACACTTTCATAAATCACAGCACTTTCATCGTAAAGCTTTTGTTGATATAAAATTCTTGCAAGTTCTAAGGACCTTGTTATATCTTCTCCAAAATAATTAGGGTTTGCTCTAAAAATAGTGTTTATATAAGTAAGTGCACCTTGAGTATTGTTATTAGCTAGTAAATCCCTAGCCAAAGACATAGCAGCCTTTGCTGCAAGGTGTAAATTTGCAGTATTATAATAAATATCTTCATAAATTTGCATGGCCTTTGGTTTTTCACCTAAATTATAAATATAATCAGCAAATTCAAGCCTTGAAAGTTCGGTAAAATAACTATCGCTTTGTTCATTTTCTAAAATAGACATGGTATAATCAACATCAGCCCTTTGGGCTAAGGACATATAAGTTTTTAACATGATATGCAAAATTTCAGGAAAATGCCTATCGCTTGTATAGGTCCTAGTCCAGTTTTTAGCATCATTTATCATGCTTTCTAAAACTTGTTGGTCACGCATTTCTATATTGTTATTATAAATTTTATCTTGTGCCCTAAGCTTATAAAGTATAAACTCACTCATAAAAATACTATTTACATAACGAATAATAGCATTAGCACTATCAGTTGCAACTTGGGCATAATTTCCCTTATCATATTCTTCTTTAATGCGTAAAAAGGTGTTTATATCAGCACTTTGTGGGATTACTACGGGATCTGAGTTTAAATCAAGTGCACCAACATAAGGCATGCTTTGGTGAGGAAAATCTATACTAAAATTTAAGCCATCAACTTCTTTTGCCTTTATAATATCCTTTGAAAATAAAAAAGTAAAGCCTTTTGATTTATGTGTAGTAGAAAGACTAAGTTCTTTATCTAAATAAATATTTTGAGATAATTCAAAAAGTCGGGCTGGAATTTTTGGGTAAATAATTAATCTTATTTTTTGTTCTTCTTTTATAAATTTTAAATCAAAGTTATCAAAACTTTTATCTTTTAATTCATTATCAAGTGAGCCTGGAATTTCGCACTCAAAATGCATTTTTGCATCAATAATGATAGATTTACAAGTAAATTCTTGGTCATTTTTTGCATGTAACACGGCAAAGGCTTGATTATTTTCGCGTCCAGTATTTAAAATAAGTTCAAAGCTGCATAGCCAAGAAAGGCTGATTAAGCATAATAATAAAATTCTCATATGTTATTATATCATAAACTTACAACATAGAAATAACAGCAAAAATTCCAGCACAAACGCAAAGACTTAAAATCAAATTTTGCTTTAAATCTAGTTTTTGCATAGGGCTTGTTTCTCCTTTGATAAATAAGGCGTGAATGATTAATTTAAGATAAGCATATAAGATAATAACTGAACTTAATGCTATTATAATTGCTACAAACCAATAACCACTGGTAATAGTAGCAACTAAAACCATAAATTTACCCCAAAATACGCCAAATGGAGGAATTCCAGCTAAAGAAAGTGCACAAGTTCCAAGGCAAAAGCCGGTTAATGGTTTTTTTGCTAAAAGTCCATTTAAAGAACTATAATTGCTATCTTTTAAGGTGCTTAAAATCAAAAATGCCCCATAATTTGCAAAGCCAAAAAGAGTCCAATACCCAAAAACTGGCAATAAGCTAAATTCAAGTATATTTTTAGCAGGGGTAAGCAGTGGCACTATAGCAGTTACTATAAAAGAAGAATGCACTATAGAACTATATGCAAACATTTTTTTAATATCTTTTTGAGAAATTGCCCCGATTGCTCCCATAAGCATAGAAAAACAAGCTAGTATTAATATAGGAAGTTCAAAGCCTGTATTTTTTAAATAATCAAACAAACGAACGATTACAGCTAGCATTGCTATTTTTGGAACAACTGAAATAAAGGCTACTAAATTAGCATGTGAAGCATAATACACATCTCTTAACCAAAAATGAAAAGGTACTAATGAAAGCTTTATAGCACATAAGATAAAGATTAACACCCCAGCACCTAAAAGCCAAACGTCCTTTGTGGAATTTTGCAACAAAACAGCTAAATCTAAACTAGCACTTCTTGCATAAAATAGGGCTACTGCCATTACAAAAAAGCCAGAACCAACGGCTGCAACACTAAAATATTTAATGGCTGAACTTATAGCATTATTTGTGCTTCTCATGGCTATTAAGGTATAAAGTGCAAGAGAAGAACTTTCAAGGCCTATAAAGATTAAGGCTAAATTTGAACTTGATACCATTAATAAAAAAGAAGCACTCATAAATAAAAATAAGGCATAAAATTCGCCTTGATTTTCTTCTTTTTGCATTAAAATATATAAAAATGAAAAAATTAATATAATGCTACTTGCACAAAAGGCTATTAAATCATTATTTAAGGTACCTAAAAAGGCCTTTGCCTCAAAGCCTTGGTCATTTACATTTGAAAGCATTAATAAAAAGCTAACTAGCAAGGATAAGGCACTTACACTTATATAAAAACTTCTATGAAATTTATAAAAACAAGCACAAAGTAAAAGTATGCTAGCTACTGCAATTAAAAATAAAAAAGGGTAAGCTAGACTTAGATTTAATTCTTGTAAATTTAATAATTCATTCATTTACTAGCTCCTAACGCATGTAAAAAATTTATAGTATCTTGTTCAACAGCCCTGATATTCATAACTTCTAAGATTTTATCAACATCCTTTTCAATAGGGTATAAAAGTACTTTTGGGCTAATTCCTAGATAAAAAACAAGACAAACCATAGGGATTAAGGCTATGATTTCTCTTGAGTGTAAGCTAAAATTTATTAAGCTTGATTTTTCTTGCATAAAACAAATTTTTCTCAATACATAAAGCATATAAATGGCACCTAAGATTACTATTAATCCAGCAAAAAGTCCATAAATTATATGTAGTTTTGCTATACCTAAAAGCACCAAAAACTCGCCAACGAAATTTATAGTAATAGGTAAGGATATACTTGCAAAACTCATAATAGCAAAGAAAAGTGTAAAAAGTGGGGCTTTTTGAGCTAGTGAGTGAAGTTTATCAAGGCTTGTTGTATTGTATCTTTCATAAAGGCTTTGTGCTAGTAAAAATAGGGCTGCGGTTACAATGCCATGTGCAAACATATAAAAAATTGAACCACTAATTCCTATGGTATTAAAGGAAAAAATTCCAAGTACCATAATGCCAAGGTGAGAGATAGAACTATAAGCGATTAACTCCCTTAAATCATCAGCCTTAAAGGCTATGAAGGCTGTGTATAAAATGCTTAATATGCAAAAAGACGCAATCATAGGCAAAAAATACACACTTGCATCGGGAAAAAGTGGTAAGCAAAAACGCAAAAAGCCAAAGGGCGACATTTTAAAGGCTACTAGCATTACAGATACTAAAATAGGTGAATTTGCATAAACCTTTGGAGCCCAGGTGTGAACTGGAAAAAGTGGGGCTTTAATGGCAAAGGCAAAGAAAAAGGCACAAAAAAGGATTAATTGCTGGGTAAAACTTGCTGCTGAGACATTATTTTTCCAAATTTCAATATCAAAGGTCCAAATTCCTAATAATTGATAATTTAAATAGGCTAAATAAACCATAGAAACAAGCATTAATATCGAACCTGCAAAGGCATAAATAAAAAATTTCAAGCCTATAATATATTCTTTTCCATAAACGCCTATTATAAAAATAAGTGGTAAAAGTGAAAATTCCCAGAATATATAAAAAAGCAAGGCATCAAGGGAGCTAAATAGTCCCATAATGGCAAATTCTAAAAAGAAAATAGCTGCTACCATTGATTTTTGTTCTACCTTTAAAAAAATAAAGGCTAAAAAAATCATTAAAGAACAAAGTATCATTAAACTTAAGGCTATACTATCAACGCCTATATGGTAGCTGAAAAAATTTAAAAGCTTAAAAGGTAGTTTAAATTCAAAGCTATTTTCAAAGACTAAGTAATCATAAAAAATTTTTAAGTTTAAGCCTAAAATCATTAAAGAAGCAAGAACGCTAAAAAATTTTACTCCACCACGATTTAAACAAAGTACAACAAAGGCTACGATTAAAGGAAAAAATATTAAATAATTAAGCATTTAAATACCCCACACTATCAAAAGTAAAAGCACAAAGGCAAGAACTATAAATTTAAGCATTAAATTTAAATTATTTGGCATGATTAAACTTTGAGAAGTTTTCATAAAAGAATTTGCTATGCCTTGGACAAAGTTATCAATTACTTGTATGTCAAAGTCTTTTAAAAGTACGCACAAGCTTGAAAATTTAGCAACAAAGTATTGATGATATAATTTTGGAATAAAATAATCATTAGCTAAAATTTTATAAAACCACCTTTTTTCTAAACTAGGTTTAAACCAGTTATTTCTATAAGCTAGGATTGCAAAAAGAATTCCTAGCAAGGTAACACTAAGGGCAAGTATTATAACTAAGGTATTTTTGGCATCTATAAAAGGTAAATCAATACTTACAAAGTTAAAAAATTGGTGTTCAAAAAAGCCCATTATACAAGCTAAAATCATTAAGGGAGACATTGCTAAAATTGCTAGTTTACTTGCTTCGTGTGCGTGATTAAAATGTCGAGCTGGTGTGAAAAATACTAGCATTAATAATCTAAAACTATAAAAGGCAGTTAAAAAAGTAGCTATTAAAAGCCCTAAAAATAGCCCGTGATTGTGGCTAATAAAGGCATAGCCCATAATTAAATCCTTTGAGAAAAATCCAGCAAAAGGATAAATTCCAGCCAAAGCTAATGAACCCAAACACATAAAAATAGCTGTTATTTTCATGCTTTTATAAAGTCCACCCATTTTTTTAATATTTAATTCATTATCTATAGCATGCATAACATTTCCAGCCCCTAAGAATAAAAGGGCTTTGAAAAAGGCATGAGTTGCAAGGTGAAAAAGTGCTATTGAGTAAGCCCCAAGACCAGCTGCTACAAACATATAGCCAAGTTGCGAAAGGGTAGAATATGCAATAATTCTTTTTAAATCCTTTGCTACAAGTGCCATAGAAGCAGCAAATAAGGCTACAAAGGTACCAAGTATGGCTATAAAATAGCTTACTTCAAAGACTAAATCATAAATTGCACTTGCCCTAATTACCAAGTAAACTCCTGCAGTTACCATGGTAGCAGCGTGAATTAATGCAGAAACAGGGGTAGGACCTGCCATGGCATCGGCTAACCAAGTGTGAAAAGGAAATTGGGCTGATTTTCCCATAGCTCCTATAAAAAGGCAACTTGCAATTAAGATTAAAGAAGTGTGGTCAAAGCTTGAAATATTAGCAAAGACCTCGTTAAATTTTAAACTTCCAGTTTGTAAATAAAGCCAAAAAATGCCAAGTAACATACCTAAATCAGCCATTCTATTCATAATAAAGGCTTCATTTGCAGCAAAAGAATAGGTATTGTTTTGATACCAAAAGCCAATTAATAACCAAGAACAAAGCCCAACGCCTTCCCAGCCTACAAAAAGCCCCAAGAAATTATCACTCATTACCAAAAATAGCATTGAAAATACGAAAAGTCCTAAAAAGGAAAAGAATTTATTAAATTTCTCATCACCTGCCATATAAAAAATACTATAAAAATGAACGCAACTTGCAACAACCCCAACAACGCTCATCATAACAAGGCTTATAGTATCTATATTAAAACCAAAAGAAAGATTTATAAGTCCTATCCATTCTATAAATTCAATATTAAAATTTTGCCCCATAAATAATAAAATTATAGAACATAACGCACTTAGACTTATTAACAAAGAACATACAAAGCCAAGCACAATACTTTTTTTAGCAAAGGAAAAAGTCCCTGCTAATAAAAAAGATATAAAGGGTGCAAATAAGGCAATTAAGACTAAATTTTGCATTTTATGCCTCCACTTCTTTTAGACTTGAAAGTTCTAAGGTACCAGTTTTTCTATACCAAAGTACGCATAAGGCTACGCCAATTGCTACCTCACAAGCTGCTACACCCATGACAAACAAAGCAAAGGCTTGTCCATTTAAATCAGAATGCAACTTAGACCCTGCTACAAGGGCTAAATTTGCACTATTTAATAAAATTTCACTTGATATAAAAAGCATGATTAAATTTTGTCTTTTTAAAATGCCTATTAAGCCTATTATAAACATTAAAAATGCTAGTATGAAGTATTTTTCTATCATTATTTTTTATCCTTAATAAGTTCTTTATGAGTTAGTACAATAGCACAAACTAGGGCTATTAAAAGCAAGATTGCTATAAATTCAAAGGCTAAAAGGTATTTTGAAAAAATAGCTAAGCCAAGCTGTTTATTAAAATCAAAGATATTTTCATCAATTAGGGTTAAATTTGCATTTAAACCTTGAGGATTAAAGCCTTGTATAATAGCAAGTAGCAAGATAGCACTTAAAATAATTAAAATAGAGATTGTAAATTTTGAACTTAATTTTTCTTTTAAATTTTTTGAAGCATCAAAAAACATCATAGCAAAGCTGTAAAGTCCTAAAACTGCCCCACTATAAACAATGATTTGAATTACTCCTAAAAATTCAGCATCAAGTAAAAAATAAAAACTAGATAAAAACACCATGCCACCAGCTAAAGAAGATAGGGCGTAAAGCATATTTTTACTAAACACTGATATTAAGAAAAAGCCTAGGGTTATTATGGTAAAAAAATAAAAACTTAATTCTTCTAACATTCTTTTTCCTTTATCGCATCATAATAATTTGGCGTTTTTTTAACAAAATTATCTGCATCACTTCTTAAACTACCTGCCCCTTGAAATTCAACTTGGTTTTTTAAATTATCAAGTGGGGTTAAAAAATCTTCCTTAAAACCATAATAAGATCTTTGCTCGGCCGCATTTTCAATCTCAGTACCATGAACAATGGCTAACTCAGGGCAAACCTCTGCACAAAAGCCACAATATATACAACGACCCAAATTTATACTATAATTATTTACTTTTTTTCTACCATCTTTACCTAATGAAGTTTCCATTCTAATGCAATTGCTTATACAAATTTTCTCACAAAGCCCACAACCTATACACCTTTCATTTTCACTTTCAATAAAACGCATTAAACGATGAACGGCCCTGTATCTATTGTCAAGTTCTACCATTTCAAGTGGGTATTTAATGGTAGCTGAATTTCCTTTTTTAAGTAATTCTCTCATCATTACATAAAGACCTACGAATAATTCTAATTTAACGCAACGAATTAAGCATTGTGAAATTTTTTGCCAAGTTGTATTTGGATTTTTCCTTTTTTCATCTACTATAAAATAATTTTTCATTATACTTTCCTTATATCAAAATAGCTAAGGCTGTGAAAAGTAAATTTAAAACAGCCAAAGGTATTAAGATTAAATAACACATTTTCATTACTTGGTCGGGGCGAAGTTGTGGAAAGGCAGCCCTTGCCCAAAAATACCAAAAGAAAATAAAGCTTGATTTAAGTATTATCATAATCCAACCAGGAATAAACCAAAAATCGTTATATCCTCCTAAAAATAAAAGGGTGATTAAAATCGCCCCTGCTATCATGGATGCATATTCTCCTATGAAAAACATTCCCCATCTTAAACCAGAATACTCAGTACCATAACCTGCAACTATGTCAGCCTCGTTTTCACTTAAACAAAGAGGAGTTCTATTTGTTTCTATAAACATAGCTATAACAAAAAGTATAAAGGCTAGGGGTTGTTTAAAAATTAACCAAGATAAAATTCCATCCTTTTGATAATTGCTAATTTCAACCAAGGAAAAAGAACCAACCAGCATAATCACAGCAATTAAAGCAAGAGCACTAACGCTTTCATAAGAAATAACAGATACCAGACCTCTTGCCCCACCTATTATGGACCATTTATTATTACTAGCAATACCTCCTAAAAAGGTAGCGTAAAAACAAAGCCCAGAAGTCCCTATTACAAAAAGAACAGCTACATTTATATCAGCAATTATAGGCTTTATAGTATGTCCAAAAAGCGTAAATTCAGGTAGCATAGGAATGGCAGCTAAGGATACAAAGGCACAAATTGCAGCTATTAATGGGGCTATTGCAAAGATAATTTTTTGTGAATTCGTTGGGATTATATCTTCTTTTGTGAAAAGTTTTATCATATCAGCTACAAGTTGGATAAGCCCGAAAGGTCCTACCATATCAGGACCGATTCTTCTTTGAAAATATCCTAAAACCTTTCTTTCTGCATAGGTTGCAAGTCCTGCTAGGGTTGCAAAAATAGCTATTACAATAATACATTTTATTATAGTTTCAAGTGCAAAAAAACCAAATTCACTCATTATTTACTCCTATTATTTTTGCCTTTGTAAATCTTTCATCAAAAAAGCTTAATGTATCGATTTTATCATCAAAATAAGGCAAATACGCACCATTTTTTAAATCCTTATCAATGCGAACACTTAGCGTTAAGCTATGATTTTTAACTATTAATTTAACTAAATCTTTGTTTTTTAATCCTAAATCATTTGCTAAACTTTCACTAAGTCCTAAAAATATAGTCTCGTTTATACTACTTGCCCTATTTGAAAATCTACCAAATTGATAACTAGGATTTGCACTATAAAGTAAAATTTCATCTGTATTATCTTCTTTATTTTCTAAATTTGGCATTTCAAATTCAAATTTTGCCTCTTTTTCAAAGTTTTTTAAATTTAAAATATAGCCTCTGTGATTTACTCCACCATTGTCGTAAAAATTGCTTAAATCATCAAAATTTATAGGCAAAAAGCCCTTATTTGTAGGAAGTCTTTTTGTATAATCAATGGTATATTTTTCATCAAAACCTAAGGCATTTGCTAAATCATTTAAAAAATAACCCTTAAATTCAAGGGCTGCATTTGTTGGGACTAGCCTTTTATCGTAATTTACAAAGCTTCCTTCTTGTTGGTTTAAACTTGAACTTGCCAAATTTGCCCCTTCTTCATAAGAAAAGCTAAAATCGCCTTTTTCATTGTAACCTAGAATTTTACCTTGAGTGCTTTCATCTAAATCGCAAATCAAACTAACGCCTAAGGTATTTGTATGCGTTGGGTTTAAAAATACCTTAAAAGGCGTTGTACTTTGTACTAGGGCTGCTAGTTTTGCAAGTTTTAAGGCATTTTTAGAAAAATAAAAATCACTACCTATAATAAGGGTAAAATTTGATTTTTTCAAAAGCAAGTCATCAAGCTTATTTTCATCTAAATTTAAAGCTTTAGCAAAGATAGAATTTTTTACCTTTATAGTTTTTTTCACCTTTTTTATAATAGTTTTTTTAACCATTTCTTTTATCTCTTCGCCATTTTCATTTTGCTTACTTACTTCTTCTTCAATCTCTTCTTTAATATCTTCTTCGATTTCTTTGTCTACTTCTTCATAAAATTCATTTAATTTTTCTTTTATGCTTTCATAAGAACTAAATTTTTGAAGTATAAAATATAAAATATTTTCTTCATCGCCCACTCTATGAATACAACTTAAAAAATTCTTAGAATACTTTGCCACGCCACTATCTTCAAGTGGGTGAAAGTAAATACCAGCCCCCTTACTCATAACAAGGGCATTATTTACCTTATAACTAAGGGTTGGGGCATCATATCTTAAAAGCGTGCCAGCTACTATTATAAAATCACTTTTTATAATGTCCTTACTTGTACCATTATAAATAAAACCTGCATTGTCACAAAAGCAAGTTAAAAATTTTTGATAAGCTAGTGCCTCATCATTTACAAGCTTTAAGTTAAATTTTTGCTTTAAATTTTGCAAGATTAAGGCTTCTTCATTTGTGATAAAACTATTAAATTTAATGCTTTGAATTTCTTTGTTTTCAATTAAATTTATTAAATTTTTAAAGGCTTTTTCATCCTTTAAGGTAATATTTTGCGTATCAAAGCCATATCTTGCAGCCTTATTTAAGGTAGCAAAGGAAAAATCATTACTAACCCTATAAATTTTAGGATTATTATCATTAATAGCACTTTGTTTAATATCATAATACATTAATTCACAATCGCTAGAATGAGGATTAGACGCAGGTATTCTTTTTAACTCCCATGCGTTTGAAGTATATTGAAAATTTGCCCCAATCAAAGCACCCGTTGGACAAACACTAGTACACTCTCCACAAAATGAACAATCAAGCACATCGCCAGCACTTGGAGTAATCAAGCTTTTTTGAAATTTTGTCCAAATAGCTAGGGCATCCTTACCCATGCTTTCTTTAAAGGATGCATCAGGGGCAACCCCACCACGAGATGTAGTTTTTAGGGCACTTTCTCCTATATTATCTTTGCAAATTGTAATGCACCTTTCACACACTATACAAAGGCTTGGGTCATAATTTATAAAGCCCCATTTTTTATGTGGTTTATGCGTATCTTGTATCCATTGATTTTGTACGTTTACCCTAGCCTTATGTGTGAAATTTTGTAACTCACATTCCCCGCTTTTATCACAAACTCCACATTGTAAGGGGTGATTTATGCAATATGCTTGCATAATCTCGTTTCTTTCTTGCCATAAATTTTCTAAATTACTTTCTACAACCATTCCATCTTTTGCTTTTGTATTGCAAGAATACACTTTTTTTCCATCTGCTTCAACCATACACATACGACAGGCTAAAGTTGGACTACAACCACTTAAATAACAAATTGCAGGTATAAAAATATCGTTTCGTCTTGCTATATTTAAAATATATTCACCATCTTCAAAGCTACATTCTATGCCGTTTATAACAAGCTTCATTTTGCTTCCTTTACACGAATTTTCATAAAATCAAAGCTTTTATTTTCAAAGTCTAAAAAGGCTATTGTACCTTGTAAATTTTCATCTAGAAAAAGTTCTTTTTCAAGCGTTAAATTTTTTGCTTCTATAATGATTTTTGCGTGGTTTTGGCATTTGGCAATTTGTAAAAACTGCTTAGAACAATGTAAGAATTTATCGTTTAATTTTGTGCGAAAAAGTACCAAGCCATCATAATTATCAAGTTCTTTTAAGTCGTTAAATTTAGCCTTTGAAAAATCTTGTTTGTTTTCATTAGAATCTAAAATTTCACAATTAAATTTATTAGCTAGAAAATTTAAAAAATATTTTATACTTTCATAATCTTTATGAAATTTTAAATTTTCATCTATGATAATAGTTTTTGCATTCTTTAAAAAATCTAAAAGTTCAAGGGCCTCTTCTTCTCCAAGGCAAGATTCAGCACTTAAAAAACCCTCATCAAAGTCACTAAAATGCTTACTGTCGCTTAATTTACAAAGCAAGGCTAAAACAAAGCTTAAACTTGCAATCTCGCATTTATAAAATTTAGCCTTTAAATTTTTATCATCAAGGCAAGAAATATTGACATTTCGCCCCCTTATTTTTTCACATAAATTTTTATTTTTAAGACTTAACATATCTACACAGCAAAACACATTTTCATAATTCATTTACTAACCTTTTTTAATGTGATAGTCCAGTCAACTTGATTAAATTTTAAAGAATTTAAAAGCTCACAACCATGTTCGCTAACAAAGGCAAAGCTTTTTTCAACCACGCTAAAATCGCCTATTTCAAACAAAACTACCAAGACCTCGTTTATCTTAGCTTTTTTTATGGTATTTTCTAAATCCTTAAAAAAATCCTTGCTTTTTCTTAAATCCACCCGTCTCATCTATCAATCTCACCTAGTACAATATTTACATTTCCCATAATAGCCACGACATCAGCTAAATAAGTTCCCACAAGCATTTCTTCAAAAAAACCACAATGCCAAAAACTAGGGGTTCTAGCCTTTAAACGATAAGGGCGACTGCTACCATCAGAGTGTATAAAAAAGCCAAGCTCGCCCTTGGGACTTTCAGTAGGCACGTAAACTTCACCCTTTGGTGGTTTTAAGCCTTGAGTTATTAAAACAAAATGTTGCATTAAAGAATAATTTTGAGTTAGAATTTGTTCCTTTGACGCACTTACATATTCAGGGTGATTGCATAAAAGCTCAGGTCCTGTATCTTTGTAAAGCAAGGCACATTGTTTTAAGATATTTAAACACTGCCTAAATTCTTGCATATAAACCTTGTATCTTGCATAAGAATCACCTTGCGTAGCATAAGGAATGCTAAATTCAATCTCATTGTAAAGTAAATATGGCTCTTCTTTTCTAATATCGTATTTTACGCCACTTCCTCTAAGCATAACTCCAGTACAACCCCAATTTAACGCCTGTTCTTTGCTAACTACGCCTATATTTTCAGTTCTAGCACGCCAAATTCTATTATCATCAAGCAAGGCCTCATAATCTGCTATGTCTTTTGGAAATTTATTACAAAAATTAAGCATTTCTTTTAAAAAGCCATCGGGTAAATCAAGCATTACCCCACCAATTCTCATTGAAGAATGAGTTAATCTAGCGCCACAATATTTTTCTATTAAATCAAGTATATATTCTCTTTCCCTAAAACAGTACAAAAACACACTCATAGCACCTATATCAAGGGCATGTGTAGCAAGCCAAAGCAAGTGAGAGGCAATGCGATTTAATTCTAAAAGTATCATTCTAATAACAGCTGCACGCCTTGGAATTTCAAGTCCACAAAGCTTTTCAACCGTGGCACAATAAGCATAATTATTTGAACTTGCAGCTATATAATCCATTCTATCAGTAGTAGGAATAAATTCTTGATAAATCATATTTTCAGCCATTTTTTCCATGCCTCTGTGCATATAGCCTATGCAAGGTCTGGCTTTTTTAACCTGTTCTCCATCAAGTTCTAAAACAAGTTTTAAATTTCCATGTGCTGAGGGGTGTTGAGGACCTAAATTTATAATCATATTTGTATCATCGCGTTCAAAGGCTATATTTTCATAATATGGTTTTAATTTACTAGGAATTTGCATTTTAACGCCTTGTATTTAGTATTTTTTTATTAGCTCTCTTTAGCTTTTTAACAAAGGCAACGCCTTCTTCTTCTTGGTATTCTTGCTTGCTAACGTTTTGAACTCTAGGTTGACCCTTTGGAGTTTCATGGTAAAGCTTTGCGAAATTTATAGTATCTTTTTCATTTACAAAGCCACTATCTCGTTGTTCAGCCCCCACTACCTTTCTATGTTCTTTGCCAAAAATTTTATCAATCTCATACCATTTTGCAAATTCATCACCTTGCAAAGGATAGCTTTTTAAAAGTGGGTGAGAATACCAATCATCAGGCATTAAGATACGTTTTAAATTTGGGTGATTTATGATAAAAATTCCAAACATATCATAAATTTCTCTCTCACTCCAATTTGCCCCCTTAAATACGCTAGTAACACTATTTAATCTTTCTTTTACACCTACAAAGGTTTTTACCCTAACCCTTGTTTTATTTTCTAAATTTAAAAGTTGATAAAACACTTCAAAGCCGTTTTTACTTTCCATAAAATCAATAGCACTTGCTTCTGTAAAGCTTAAATATCCAAGGGTTTTAAGTAAATTTAAGGTTTTAACATTATCTTCTTTTTCTATGTAAAGTACCCAAAAATCAAGCTCAACAAAGGAAGATATAATATTTATCTGTGTTTTTAAAACTTCAAAATCATCTTTAAATTTACTTTCTTTAATGTCTATTTTTGTAGTGCTTGGGGCGTGATAAAATCTATCTTGATAATAATTTTTAAGTTGAGCGTTTTTTTTATTTGTATATTTTCTCATTTTAAATTAGCCTTTTTACTTGAATTTTATGACTTGCCTTTTGTTTTCGTATCTTTTTTTGTAAAATCATTAAGGCAAATTGAAAACTTTCAGGTCTTGGTGCACAGCCTGGTACATAAATATCAACAGGTATTATTCTATCTACACCTTGCACGGTTGAATAGGTATTAAACATACCACCCGTATTTGCACAACTTCCCATAGAAATAACCCATTTTGGATCAGGCATCTGGTCGTATAACCTTCTTGTAAATTCAGCATGTTTTTTACATAAAGTACCTGCTATTATCATCACCTCAGAATGCCTTGGACTAGCCCTAAAAATAGTACCAAAGCGATCAAAATCATAACGCGAGGCACCAGTTGCCATCATTTCAATAGCACAACAGGCCAAGCCATAAGATAGAGCCCATAAAGAATTACTTCTGCCCCATTGAACTAATTTATCAACGCTTGTTAAAACAACAGGCAAACCATTTGTATAATTTACTTGATGCTCTGCCATTGAAAAGCTCCTTTTTTATAAGCATATAAAAATCCTATGCCTAAAAGCAATATAAAAACAACCACTTCTAAAAACCCAAACCAGCCTAAATCCTTAAAAATAAGTGCCCATGGAAACAAAAATACAACTTCTATATCTAAAAGTATGAAAATAAGGGCTACTACGAAAAATTGAGAATTTATTTTATTAGCTTGTTTTACAGGGATTGGACCACACTCATAAATTCCAAGTCCTAATTTTTTACGATTTTTAGCTGCTAGGTTATTGCCTATTTTAGCTGCTAAAAAAACTAATCCAAAAAATATAATCACAGCACAGGCTAACATAGCAAAAATACCAAAATATGGGTGTTGAGTGCTAACAGACATTTTATAAACCTTTTTTGTCTTTAATAAAATTGTATTTTACTAAAAAATTCTTATATAAAAATTTAGCTTTATTATTTTTATATAATCTTGTTTCAATTTTTCACATTTTAAAGGCTTAAATTTTTGTTAAATGCTTTTAATATATTTAAAAATAGTATTTAGTATAAATTTTATCTCTTTTTTTGTAAAAAGAATTTATTAAATAAAACTTAAAAAAGCATTTTTTAAAACTTTAGAATAAAAAATAAGAAAGATTACAAAAAGTTACAAAAGGCTTTAAAAAATTAAAGCCTTAAATTTAAATAGTATTTGCATTTATTGCTGGTGCGATATCAGTTGGGACCTTATCTTTTTTGATAAGATTGTCAAGTAATTCGACCTTTAAATCTATCTCAACTAGAATTTCTAAAAGATTTTTTATATCTTTAATGATATCTTTTCTAGTCTTTATATCTTTCTCAGAGAAAAAACTAAGCTTTGTTTTATTCAATCTTTCCATAGTTTCCAAAATGTTAAGATTGTGAAGTTCATCTAAACGAATGCAAATAGCTTCTTTTATCTCACCTAAACGTTCCTCAAAGCTCCATTTTTCATTTTCTTGTTCTATGGCCCTTTCTTTGAGTTGTTCTTCTATAGCTTCTTTGATTTTATCAGCTAATTCTTTTTTCTTTTTTGCTTTCATAATTTCTCCTTTATGAATTCTTAGAATTTGCCTATTAATAGGCGTTTAATAATGCTAAATGCATTAAATAGACTTTTTAACTTTACTAAACTTTTGCTTAATAAAATATTAATCAAAGGCAATGCTTTAAGTTAAATTTAATATTGCCTTTTTTCTAACTTAAGTAAAAAATAGCTACAATTGCAAGATTTTTTATAAGGCTTAATATGTTAAGGATAATAAAACACAATCTTAGCATTTATTTTATGATACTTGCTTGTTTAGATTTTGCATTTATGGGTGCTTGTGTGAAAATTTTAAGCACTGATATTCCTTCTGTTGAATTAATGTTTTTTAGAAATATTATAGGGCTTGTTTTTATGCTTTATTTGATTAAAAAATCAAAGGTTCATAAAGAAGGTAAGCATTTTTTACTCTTAGTTTTTAGAGGAATTTTTGGGACTTTGTCTTTGTATTTATTTTTTTATAATGTATCTAATATAACGCTTGGTGGGGCTTTTGCCTTTCAAAAAACTGCACCCATTTTTATAAGCTTAATAGCTTTTTTATTTTTTAAAGAAAATATAGGCATAAAGGGCTGGTTAGGAATTTTTATAGCCTTTATCGGCGTACTTTTTATAGTTCAACCCTTTGCAAATGATGAAATTCATACTGGCTTTGATTTTAAAAACTCAAGTCTAGGTATTTTAAGCGGCTTTTTTGCAGCCCTTGCTTTAACTAGCGTTAGAGAACTTAGAAAATTTTATACTACAGAAAAAATCGCATTATCTTTTATCTTTATAGGCACTATAATGCCTTTAATTTCTATGATTTTAGGGGAATTTTATCATTATGAAAAATTTGATTTTATAATAGCAGCCTTTGTAATGCCAAACATATGGGAGTGGTTTATAATAGCCTTAATGGGTTGTTTTGGAACACTTTATCAAATTCATGCTACAAAATCTTATGGCATAGCAAAACAAGCTGGGATTGTGGCCGGGATTAGCTATTTAGACGTGCTTTTTTCTTTAATAGTTGGTATTATTTTAGGGGATAATTTACCAAGCTTTATGGTTTTTATAGGTATATTAGGTATAATTGTCGGTGGATTAATTTTAGTTATTAAAAAGAAAAAAAGGGAAAAATAATGCAAAAAATGATTTTAATAGCAGGACCTTGCGTAATAGAAAGCAAGGATTTAGTTTTTAAGGTTGCAAAGGAACTTGAAAGTTTTAGAGATGATGAAAGGATTGATTTTTATTTTAAATCAAGCTTTGATAAAGCAAATCGCACTAGTATAAATTCCTTTAGGGGACCTGGGATTGATGATGGTTTAAAAGTACTTGAAAGTGTAAAAAAAGAATTTAATATGCAAATTCTAACTGACATTCACGAAAATAGCCAAGCAGAAATAGCTGCAAATGTTGCTGATGTTTTACAAATTCCAGCCTTTTTATGTAGGCAAACTGATTTACTTGTAAGTGCTGCAAGGACAAGGGCAAAGATAAATATCAAAAAAGGACAGTTTTTAAACCCTTATGATATAAAATATAGCGTTAAAAAGGTGCTTCAAACTAGGGGCATTGAAGAAGAAGGAAAGGAAGTAGCTTGGAAAAATGGAGTTTTTGTAGCTGAGAGAGGTTCTAGTTTTGGCTATGGAAATTTGGTTGTAGATATGAGAAGTTTAGTTATAATGCGTGAGTTTGCCCCAGTTGTTTTTGATGCAACCCATAGCGTACAAATGCCAGGGGCAGCAGGAGGAAGTAGTGGGGGAAAAAGCGAATTTGTAGAACCTCTTGCAAGGGCAGCTGCTGGGGTTGGGGTAGATGGCTTTTTCTTTGAAACTCATATAAATCCTTGCGATGCCCTATGTGATGGTCTAAACATGCTTGATATTAAACGATTAAAAAAATGCGTTGAAAGTATATTTAGGATACAAGATAGCTTAAATGACCTTTATTGATTTTTGTTCAGGCATTGGTGGTGGAAGATTAGGACTTACGCTTAATGGTTTTAAATGCTTAGGTTTTAGTGAAATTGACAAAGAGGCTATTAAGACTTATAAGAGTTTTTTTGATACTACAAATGAATTAGAATTTGGGGATATTACTAGTATTAATCCTAAATTCTTGCCCGATTTTGATTTATTAATTAGTGGTTTTCCTTGTCAAAGTTTTAGCATTGTTGGCAAAAGAGAAGGGCTTGAAAATACACAAAAGGGACAAATTGTTTATTATTTAGCAAAAATTTTACAAATAAAACAACCTAAATTTTTTATACTTGAAAATGTAAAAGGGCTTATCAATCACAATGAGGGCAAGACTTTAAAAATTATCTTAGAACTTTTGGAAAATTGTGGTTATAAGGTATCTTATCGTTTAATAAATTCTTTAAATTTTAATTTGCCACAAAGTAGAGAAAGGATATATTTTATAGGTATTAGAAATAATTTAAATAAAAAATTTTATTTTGAAGCACCAAGTATATTAAAAGAAGTTAAATTAAATGATTTTTTATCTCCAAGCAAGAAAAATATTTTTGATAAAAATACGACAAACTATCAAACATTTTTAGCCTATCTAGAAAATAAATATAATAAGAAAAAATTTGGTAATAAAATAAATTTAAATGATATTTTAAAAGAAAATTATTTAGTGCTTGATACTAGGCAATCTGATTTAAGATTATATCGCAATAATTTTCCAACTCTGCGTAGAGATAGGCAAGGAATATTATATGTTTTTAATAAAAATCTTTATAAGCTTAATGGCTTAGAAGCACTTAAATTACAAGGATTTGATAAGATTGAAAAGCTTGAATATAAAATTTCAAATCTTAGTCAAAACAATCTTTTAAAACAATGTGGTAACGCAATGAGTGTAAATGTTATTGAAAATTTAGCCTATAATATAAAGAAAATAAATGGATAAAATTTTAGGGTCAAAAACAGCAAAAAATGGTTTTAAAAATGAAAATTTTGTAGTAGCTACTTTTAATGATTGGAAAAATAATTTATTAGCACAAGAATGGCTTAAGGCAATGAATTATAATTTAAAAGAAATTACACAAGTACAAGCAAGAAAAATTAAAGAAAGTTATAAGGCTGATGTGCAAGTAATTATTTTAATACAAATTAAATTTCAAAATTTACAAGATATACAAAATATCCAAGTAAAACTTGTTTCAAATCCAAGTGGCTTTAATCAAATTGATAAAAGATGGCTTAAATCTTATAAAGAATTGTGGAATATACCAGATGATATTTTAGAACTTTTACAATATTTTGTTGGAGAAAAAGAACCAAAAATCAATAATCCCAAAGATTGTCGTAGAATGTTTTTAAATGAATTTGACTTGAAAGAACAAAGCTTACTTATTGATTTTTTCACTTTAAATCAACCCTTAATTTTAAATGATATTTTAAAAGGACGTGGACAATTTGCAAGTGAATGGTTTTTAGTGATTTTAAAAATCAAAGAAGAGCCATTAAAATGGATTTTAAAACCCATTAATGAAGTAATAAATTTTTATAGTGGCAAGGTAGAACTTTCTAAACAAGGTAGTTTAAAAATTGGTAAAATTACTATGCAAAGAAAGGGCGGGGATAATGGCAGAAAAACTGCTAAAATGCTACAATTTAAAATAAATCCTTGTGAGTTGTTTTAATAAATTTAGTAATAAGCTTAAATTTATAAACCAGCTAAAAACATAACATTTTTTTAATTACAAAGCTATTAAGGGCTTTGTTTTGACATTTTAGATAATAAACACAATAAATTTAAAAATAAAGTTTAAATCAACTTTCTTTTTTCAAGCACGTCTTGTAAAGGCATAATAGAAATTTTTAAGTGTTCGTTTTGGACATCTATTAAGTCGATTATACTTTCAAGTAAGGATTCATGTGCATAAACCCAAGCAAGCATTTTATTTTGTTTATCGCCTTCATTTTTTACAATTCTTGCATAAATAGGGGCTAGTAAATTTTGTTCGTGATAAAGGGTAGGTCCTAAAATCTCAAATAAAAACTCATATCTTTTATTTGCAAGTTTTTCTCTAAATTTATCAATAGCGACAACGGTTTCTTTTAACTTATTTGCATCGTGTTTAAGGGTTATTTTTTGAATTTGGTTTAATAGCTTTTTAGTTGTTTTTTTAAAGGTCATGCTTAAACTCATATTTTTTTTGATTATTTTATAGGTATTTAGTATTAGTTCATTTTGTTCTTTTCTACTTATCTTTTTTACCCTTTTAAAAGGTCTTTTTAACTCACTTGTAAGTAGTTCTTCGCAAACTTCTTTAAAAGGCTTTTCAGTGGCACCTTCAATTCTAGCCCCACCTTCTGTACAATTATAAGTATTAACAAAAAATTTATTTGCATTTATGTAAGATTGAAAGAGATTTCTAAACACGGTCCAAACCTTAGTACTATGAACAATGCCTTCTCCTCCATAAGCAATGGTATCAAATTGATGGTCTATTTCTTCTTTTGTATCAAAATCACTTCCTAGCATATAATCCTTTGAGTGTGACATTCCATCCTTAGCATAGGCTAAGTCTTGTCCTATTAAAATGATATTTGTACAACCCATAGCTTGTGCACACTCATATCCAACATGTGCTACGCTCATTCCTCCTCCTAAGCCACCAAATCTTTTTCTAAGTTTCAAAGATATAGCAAAGGGTAAATTTCTTAAAAAGGCAGCATAGTTCCTTTTATATTTTTCAAGGTATTTTATGGTATTTGGATGCGTTAGGGTAGGTACCATAAAGATAATATCCTTATCAAATTCGCCAAAATCATTATTAAAAAACTCACTAGTTAAAGGTACTCTTTCTAGGGATACTACATAATCAGGCTTTATACCATGTTTATGTAAAATAGTATAAGAAGAATCGGCACAAAAGATTATAGCATTTTTAGCGTATTTTTTAAGTAAGTGAAGTTGCTTTGCAAGGCTTGGTCCAGTAGCTACTATGATAGCATTTTTTGAGATATTTCTTCTTTTTTCAATAACATCTTTATAGCTTAAATTTGAAAGCATATAAGGCATATTATAAAGCATTTGGTCAATGCCAATCATTGCATCATGAGGATCATTCCCTCTTTGAAGGGACCTTGTAACTATCACTTGGTGATTGTATTTATTAATTTCTTTTATATCTTCTTCATATCTTTTATAAAATTCACAATGTAAATTAATATTATAGGTTCTATAAAATAAAACAAAGTCTTTTATATTAAATAAAGCATTTGCAATAGCATAGTGATAGTGTTTAGAATAAATAATCATCAATCTACCTCTATATAAATCTTGTGAAAAATCAAATAAGCTTAGCACTAAATATATAAGTTCAAGTTCTTTTTCATAAACTATTATTCTTTTATGAAAGGTATTTTTGAGTAATGCCTTGTAAAAAATCCCATTTCCTAAGCCATAAAAAAACAAAATAGGCATATAGGAAGAATCTTTAAATTTGTCTAAGTTTTGTTGAAGTTCTAAGAGTGTATCTTTATACATTAACTCGCCAGTTTCATTGTCTATAAAGTTTATATCCAAGCTATCCTTGCCAAATTTTATGCTAAATTTTTTTGTTTTTTCTATCTCTAACAAGGCTTCTTTTAAATCTTTATTAGCCCTTCCAAGCATTGCTTCTAAATTTTTTTCAAAAATTTCATTTTTTATCATTTTTTATCCTTTTTTGGAGTACTTAAACAAAATCGTTACTTTCCCAAATTTTTAAAGTCTTTTCAATCACTTCATTTTGTTTTTGCAAGTACGATAAGCCTTGTAAAAACCAATGCCTTTGAGAGAGTAAAAAATTTATCAAATATTGAGTCTGTTCTTCATCATTTAAAACTTCAAATTTAACTATATTTGCTTCGTTGTGAAAATGTAAAGACTTAGTAAGCTCGTTAAAAAGTTTTAATTTTTTAAAGTCTTTAAAATATGATAAAAGTTTATCTTTAATCTTATTTAAGTTACTATAATTTGGGTTTTCTTGCCTTAGTTCTGGTTCTAGTTTGTCTAGTTCTTTGTTGACCTTAATTATATAATTTTTGCTTTCTAAGAGATTTTTTTTGATAAGTTTTTTCATTCTTTGTGCTATTTTTTTAATCTTTTCTTCATTAAAGGAACCTACAAATTCAAAGGGCTTTTGTAAATCTTGCGTTAAAAACTGCTCACAAGCATTTTTAAAAGGAAGTTCTTTGCACCCTTCAATCCTAGCCCCACCTTCTGTACAATTATAAGTACTAAGTCCTAATTTAGTCCTAGCAAAAAATATATCTCTTTCAAAGGTCTTTCTAAATCCTTCCCAAGTAATTTGCGTTCTAACCTGCCCAACCCCTCCATAAGCATTTGTGTAAAGGTGTCCTCTTATTTCATCACCTTGTGTTCCATAAATATGTTCTTTTGGATGAGAACTACCATCATTTGCATAGGCTAAGTCTTGCCCTATTAAAAAAACATTTTCAAATTTAAGCAAGGCAATTAATTCAAATGCCATATTTGCCACACTTCCCCCAACGCCTAAATAACCAAAATCATCAAGCTTAAGGGTTAAGGATGATTGCAAGGGTCTTTGTACTAGCATGTATTTTCTATTATTTTTTTCTAGGTATTTAATGGTATTTTCATGCACTAAGGAGGCCAGTATAAAAATTATATCTTTGTCAAATTCGCCAAAATCATTATTAAAAAACTCACTACTTAAACTTACCCTTTCAAGAGAAAAAACATAATCAGGCTTTATATTATGCTTATAAAGTATAGGGTAAGAAGAATCAGCACAAAAAATGGCAACTTTGTTTTGATATTCTTTTAAAAGCGGTAGTTGCTTTATAAGACTTGGACCAGTTGCTACAATAGCTGCATTTTTAAGCTTACTAGTTCTTTTTTTTAATAATTCCTTAAAAGGCGTGTGAGTTAGCATTTTAGGGATATTTTGCAGGGTATGGACTATGCCAGTTAGTGAATCCATAGGGTCGTTTCCGTGATTTCTTACTATAAATCTTATAATATCTACTAGTTTTAAATTTAATTTTTGAATTTCATTTTGATAAAATTGTATATAAAAATCGCTATGTATGAAAAGATTATAAATTTTAACGCTTTTTTGAATTTCATTATAGGTAAAAAGGGTGCTAAGTTGGGCAGTTGTGATATTTGGCGTATAAAAAAGTATAAGTTTTTCACTACTTAATTCTTTGCTAAAATCATTTAAATGAAAGGCTAGGGCTAAAATTTCAAGATTATCTTCAAAAACTACTATATGTTTATGCTTTTCATTTTTACATAATTGTTTTATTAATGCCCCATTGCCAAAGCCATAAAAAAACAAAACGGGATATTTTTTATAAGTTGTATTAAACAAATTTAAATGTTCGTTTAATTCTGCTTTTGCATTATTATAAAGTATATGCCCATTATCATCTTTAAAATTTGCTACGTTCTCTTCGTTTACAACTTTCATAGTATAGGGCTTTTTTAGGCTTTTTAGTTTATATGCTAAAATTTCATCTACTTGAAAAAGTGCTTTTGTATTATTTAAAAAAAATATCTCATTCATACAAACTCCAAAAATTTAATTATAATAAAAAAATATTAAATTTATCTCATTACAGAATAATAAGCCTTTAAAACCTTGCCAACACTGGCTTGCCTTTGTCTTCTATAAATAAATTTTTCTTGGGCGTTTTGTCTTTGTAGGCTTATTTGTTCTAATTTTTCTTTATCTTGTGCGTTGTATTCATCTTTTAAGCTTTTAAATTCAGCTTTCACTCCGTCAATATAAATTTGATAAGTAGAACTTGAATCTGCAAATTCCTTTATATCTAAATCCTTGCTATAAGCTAAATATTGATTATAAAGGCTTGATAATTGTTCTTTTGATGCTGAGTTTTTATCTACGCTATTTACATACAGATATAAATCAAAACTCATTTGTTCTTCGTTATTTTTTTTTACATATTCTTCTATATCTTCTTCACCCTGTAAAATTTTATATAATTTTTCATGCCCATTATCTTCGCTTAAAAAGCTTAACTCATTTTTATTTGCTTCTTTTATATCTTGATAAATAAAATTCATTAATAAACCAGACTTTGAAATTTGACCACTTTTATTTAGATAAGGCTTTAAAATTTCATTATTTGAAGTATCATTAACAGCCTTGTCAAAATGAAAATTTATAATCTTATTATCAAGCATTAAGGTATTTAAACTATTTTGCTTTTCAAGGGCCTTGTTTAGCTCATTTTTATTATTATAAATTCTTTGAATATCACCCATAAAATCACCATTACTAGTAGAAAAACCTTGGGCTAAGCTATTAATTTGAGACCGGTTAAATAAACTTTCATCATTGCTATTAAACTCATCATTTACGGCTGATAGGGCATTGTGATATTTATTTAAAAGTTGAGGTAAATCAACATGAGCGTAATTAATATTATCCTGCTTACTAGCAATTTCTTTTGTGATAAGTCTAATGCTTTTAATATTTATATCGTAGTTATTTGGGATATTTGCTAGTTTATTTAATTCTTTTTCAAAAAAGCCATTATCATCGATTCTAAAACCAAATTCACTAGCATAATTTTGATTAAAATTAAAATACAAGTCACTATTTTCGCTTTCTTTTGTCTTATTATTTAGTGAATTTTTTGTCTTTAAACTCTCATAAGCATAGGCTACGTTTTGATAATTTAAACCCGAATCAACTTTCATTCATTCTCCTTATTGCTAAACAAAATTAAGCAATAAATGTGCCAATTTTAAAAAAGCATTTAAGAGTAAAAAAAGAATTAATTTAGTAAAATTAACCTTTTTTCTTAAAACAAATTTTGTAAGGAAAAGTTATGCCAAAAATGAAAAGCGTAAAAAGTGCTGTTAAACGTTTTAAAGTAGGTAAAAACAAGATTAAAAGAGGTTCAGCTTTTAGAAGCCATATTTTAACTAAAAAACCTGCTAAAAGAATGCGTGATTTAAGAACAACAAAATATGTTCACAGCACAAATGTAAAGGCAGTTGAAAAAATGCTATGTTTATAGCAAAAAGTTTTTGACATTGGTCATTCAAACTCCCCTTATATAAGGGAAAGCTCCAATTTGGACGCCACTTTATGAAAGGATAAAAATGGCAAGAGTAAAAACAGGCGTGGTTAGAAGACGCAGACATAAAAAAATTCTAAAACTAGCAAGAGGTTTTTATAGCGGACGTCGTAAGCATTTTAGAAAGGCAAAAGAACAGCTTGAAAGAAGTTTAGTTTATGCTTATCGTGATAGAAGACGTAAAAAAAGAGATTTTCGCAGATTGTGGATAATTCGCATTAATGCAGCCTGCAGATTTAATAATATAAGTTATTCTAAATTCATTAACGGGCTTAAAAAAGCAAATATTCAACTTGATAGAAAAATTCTAGCAAATTTAGCTATGAATGACTTAAATGCTTTTTCAAAGGTAGTTGAAGAGGTTAAAAAAGCTCTTTAGTGTTTGATGAGAATTTTTCTCATCAACTTACAAAAAAATCTTTCATAAAATTAATCAAATAAAATAATAAATAAATCAAATTTTAGCTATAATGATACATTTCAATTTAAGGAAATATTTATGAATGAAGATATGAACGAACTTTTGCTAAAAAGTGTTGAAGTTTTACCTCCATTGCCTGATACAGTTATGAAACTTAGAAAATATACAGATGAGGCTGGGATTGAGGTTGATACTAAAAAAGTAGCCCAGATTATACAAGCTGACCCTGTCGTAACAGCTAAGCTTTTACAACTTGCAAATTCGCCATTTTACGGCTTTACAAGCGAAATAACCACAATTACTCAAATTATAACCTTACTTGGTATAGGAAATATTAAAAATATAGTTATAGCAAATTCAATAAGAGATAATTTTAAAATTGATGTTAGCCCTTATGGCTTAGATACCCAGGATTTTTTGGCTAATTGTAATGAAGAAGTAAATTTTATAACCCATTGGCTAGGCGAAGAAGATGTAAGACTTTCTCGCTCCCTTGTTCCTTGTGCCATGCTTTTAAGACTTGGAATCATTGTTTTTTCAAATTTTTTAATACAAGAAAAGAAGGATAAATTTTTTTATGCCCTTTTAGAAAAAAATAAATTTAAAAATATAACTATGGTAGAAAATGAAATTTTAGGTGTTGATCATATTTCGTTTTTAGGCTTTTTATTGCATAGGTGGAATTTTGATGAAAGCCTTATAGAAAGTATTTGTTTTGTAAATACCCCACATTCTGCCGATGATAGCATAAAAAAAGCAACCTATGCCCTAGCAATCACCGACCGACTCTTTGCACCTTATAGTAATAATTCTCCATTTCGTGCTAAGGCTGCAGTGGCACTAGTTAAAGAGGCTATTAGCGTGGGTGTGCCTTTTAAATTAAAGACCTTTATTGATAAACTTCCAGCTAAGGCTGTAGAAAATTTAGACAAAGAAGATTAATCAAGCTTTTAAAGCTTGATTGTTATAAATGACAAGCCTTATTTTACCTCCTAATGAATTTTTAGACAATTACATTTTAAACGCTCAATTCCATAAACTTGCTAGTATTTCTAAAAACGCTTATAAATTTTGGAAAAAGGTTCAAGTTGGAAGATATCAAGGTACAAGAATCATTTTTTTACATAAAAATTATATACTTGAAAAACATAAAAATGCCCTTTTAAAATGCGATGATTTAAGTGGTTATGTCCTAGCTAGTGCTTTTTGTTCTTTTACTACCTTAGCCCCATCTCACCTTGTAGCAAAAAATAATTCAGCCATTTATAAGCTTTTGGATATAAAAGAACTTTGTGGGATTAAATTTGTAAATTTAAAGGCCTTTTATGATTTTTTAGGGCTTGAATATAACAAGCATATTTATATAGAAAAATGCCATTTTTTTAGCCCTGCACCCTTTGAAAAACGCATTAAAATCACTGATACAATGTGTGTTGGATATTATTAAAATTTTAAAAGTGGCTCTGGATGTAGGATTCGAACCTACGACCAATCGGTTAACAGCCGACTACTCTACCGCTGAGCTAATCCAGAATAAAAGTTGTATTATATTAAAAAAGTATGTTCTTGTCAAGCTGTTTACAAAGTTTTTATTAAATTTAGCCTATTATTTAGCTAAATTCAAAAAGTGATTTTTCAAGTACAGACAAAGGTGTTAAGCCTATGAATTTATCACTCATTTTTCCATTTTTAAACACGCTTAAAACGGGCACTCCATACACTCCATTAACCACACTTGAAAAAAATTTCCCAGCCCTTTTTTCATAAAAGGTGCTTAATTTTAAATCCTTTTTTTTGCTCCAAATTCTAGCTTCGTTTTCATCCTTAATCCCGTCTAAAATAAGAAAAATTTTTAAATCATTTTTCAAGGCTAAGTCTTTTAAAATAGGAATTTGTTCATTGCAAACATTGCATTCTTTAGTAAAAAAAACTAGCAAAAAATTATCTAATTTAGAATTTAAACTCAAGGTTTTTTCAAAGCCATTATAAGAAAATGCTAATCTTTCATTAGTATTTATGCTTTTAAATTCTTCACTACAAGCACTTAAAAAAATGAGTATTAAAGAAAGGATACAAGCTTTGATTCTATATTTTTCCAAGGTTTTTCTCCTAGAATTCTTTCTTTTATGAGATTATCTTTAATTATAATTGTAGTGGGGGTTGCGTAAATGCCATATTTTTGCGAGGTTAGCTTTAAATCATCCTTTAAAATATACACATTTTTAAGCCCTAATTGTTCGGCTATTACTTGTACTACTTCCTTGCTATCGGTTGAATTTATAGCAAAAACTTCTATTTTGTTTTTATTATCAAGCACGAATTTATCAAGCCTTGGTAATTCTTCAAGGCAAGATGAACAGCCATTTTGAAAAAAAACTAAGACCTTTAAATTTGCCTTTGAATTGCTTAGTTTAATGTTTTCACCCTGCATATTTTTAGCTAAAATTTCAATTGATTTACTTCCTACCTTTCCTACACTTTCTTCATTAAAACAAGCACAAAAAAATACGCATAAAAAGGATAAAATAATTTTTTTCATTGCATTATACCATGATGAAGGTGTATGCTCCTATCAGCACTTTCTGCAAGCTCAGGATTATGCGTGATTAAGATTATAGTTTTACCTTCTTTTTTAAGTTCTTTTAATGTGTTAAGCACGATTTGTTCATTTGTCTCGTCTAAGTTACCGGTTGGTTCGTCAGCTAAAATAATATCAGGATTATTTATCAAGGCCCTTGCTATGCAAACTCTTTGTTGTTCCCCTCCACTTAATTGGCTTGGTAAGTGAGAAATTCTATGAGAAAGTCCTACTTTTTCAAGCATCATTTTAGCATCTTCTTCATCAGGGCTTGAGTGATAATATTGTGCTAACATTACATTTTCTAAGGCACTAAGATAGGGGATTAAGTGAAATTGTTGAAAGACAAGACCGATTTTTTCGCGTCTAATAATGATTTTTTGTTCTTCACTTAAATCCTGCAAATGCTTATCATTTAATATATACTCTCCACTACTTGGAGAATCCATTAAGGATAAAATATTTAAAAGCGTGGATTTTCCACTGCCAGAAGGTCCCATAATGGCTAACCACTCCCCTTCATAAACACTTAAATTTATATTATTTAAGGCCTTTACCTTGCCAAATTTTTTATTTAAATTATGAATTTTAATAATTTCTTTCACTTATTCTCCTTTTAAATTATCGCAAACATTGATTTTTAAAGCCTTTTTAATAGGAAAATAGGCTGCAAATGCTGAAAATATCAAAGATATTAACACTGCTAAAATTAAGGCAAAAAATCTAAAATCAATACTTGCATTGAAAATCATATAACCAAAAATGTTTGCTAAAAATATCCCACAACTTGCCCCTATTATGCTAGAAATAAGGGCTAATACAGCATACTCGCTTGAAAAAAGTTTTAAAATTTCATTTTTTTTAGCACCAAGGGCTAAACGCAGAGCTATTTCTTTTTTTCTTGAAAAAATAATAGAACTAAGCGTGGTATTTACGCTTGTTGTAACTATTACTAAAATAATTAATATTATTAAAAACATTAAGGCCTTAATTTTATCTAGTACCATGGCCTCGCTTAGTGATACTGATGAAATAGGCTTTATGCTTATTAAATCATTACTTAGCTTTGCAGTTTTATCGTTAATTTGTTCAAAAGAACCATCAAGCACGGCAGTTGCGTAATTAATCCCACTTATATTGCTTAAATTTTGAACTATTTTTAAAGGGGCTATTAATAAAGAATCAAATTCATCGCTACTTGATAGAATTCCTTTAACCACTAGTTTAACGCTTTTTGAAGTGTTAGGATTATAAATTTGAATGCTATTTCTAACCTTTGCTTGTAAGCTTTTTGCTAAGTCAATGCCTAAAAAGCAAGTATCATCATTAAAATCGCTTAGATTAAAACTTCCTTCCTTAACCTCTAAAAAGGGCTTTGTAACCTTTAAAGAGCGAAAATCAGTACCTAAAACAATGCCACTCGTACTTCCTAAATTTAAAAAATCAAATAAAAAAGGCGTTATAGCCCTTGCTTTTAAGCTTTCTTTTATGGTGTTAAACTCATCATTATCTATAAAATTTCTTTCAATGTCCTTTGAAGTAATGCTAATATTAGCTCCATACGCCTTTAACTCCTTTGAAAGCTTTATATCAATGTCAAAATAAATATTTAAAAATGCTGAACTTACCATAGCCCCTATAAAGATTGATAAAAATACTATAAAAAGCCTATGATAAGAAAAACTAAGGCTTTTTAGAATTTCTGTTATAAAAAATTTACCTGCCACAAAGCACCTCCCAAGCCGATAAGCCCATAATGCTTTTAATAGGTAACAAACAACCCAAAATCGCAATAAAACCTGCAAAGATTAAACTTAAAGGCAGGGCTATAAAAGAAATTTGTATTAAATAACCAAATATATTAAAGCTTATTAATTCTGAAATTCCTATACCACAAATAAAGCCACAAATTGCTGCGACTAAGGCTACAATGAGATTTTCACTAGCAAAGATTAAATAAATTTGAAAGGTGTTTGCCCCTAAAACCTTTAAAAGTCCTATTTCTTTTTTGCGTGAATTTATCTCAGAACTCATTAAACTAGCAATTGCAATGCTAGCTACTATAATGCAAATTAAGCTTGTAACACCCATTAAGGATTGAATTTTTTTAACCACTAAACTTTCTGCATCGCTAATGGAATTTAAAGGCTTTGCACTAACTCCTGGCAATTCTTCTTCTATTTGATAAGCAATAGAACCAACATAAGCACTACAATACCAAGTATCATGTTCAATCGCATCCAAACTTGCCACATCTCTTCTTGCTTTTTTTGCTAAATCATCTTCTGGTATAGTTAAAGCAGAAACTTCAGCCCTTGCATAAAGTCCTTCTTTATCAAATAAATTTTGGGCTAATTTTAAAGAGGTGATAATTTTATTGCTAAGCTTGTTTGCATGTAAAATAATGCCTACAACTTCTACTTCTTTGTTGTTTAATAAAAGTTTATCGCCTATTTTTAGATTATTATTTGTAGCAAATTCATCACCTAGCATAATTTCTTCTAAGCTATCATCCTTAGCTAATTTTCCTTGAATTTCAATAAAGGGATAAAGGGTTTTAATGCCTGTTTGAAAATCTTCATCTTCCAAGGGTATATCTTTATTAAAATATGTCCCAACAACTAAAGCCTTTTTATCATTTATGTTAAGTTCTCCTTCTAAGAAAGGAGCAAAGGCCGTTATATTGTTTTGCCAAAAAATTTCTTTTATGATTTTTAAATCCTTTTCTTCTAGGTAGCTTTTATTTTTCAAAGGTTCATAAATTTGATTGCCTATTTCTATGCTAAGGCTTGAACCTTTGGGTAAAACTACTATATTTGAGCCATAACTTCTTAATTGTTTAGTAATTTCATTGCCTATGCTAAGGGTAATATTTAGCATAGTACAAATCAATAAGGTAGCTAAAAAGCAGGTTAAAAAGGCTAGAAATTTTTGTAATTTATTTTTAAATATTGAATTTTTTACCATGTTAACTAACATCATTGCGCCTTTGAATTAAAAATATAGCACTATTTTCATCTACGAATTTAGCAGGGTCTTCTTTGAAAAGTTCGTAATTTTTTTCATTTGTAAAATAATAAGTAATGCCCTTGTAAGAATAAGAATAAGGTGCTTTAAGATTAATAAGCTTTTCTTTTGAAACAGGATCACTTACCTCAATCTCCTTAATCTCATTAAAATAACTTGACCCAGCTACCACATCTTTTAAGGCAATTATTATTTTGCCATTTTCTACTTTGTATTCTAGGGGTATTGGATTACAACCTCCAAATTTACCAACGCTTGGTAAGAAAATTCTAACATTACAAGCTATACAAATTAACTCCCCTCCCTTTTTAATATAGCCTAAATCACCACAAATCATACACGCATCAAAGACGGCTACGGGCGAGCTTTTATCTTCTCTTTTGTTTATTAAGAAAAATCTTATTACCTTGCCTTCTGAACTTACATAAGAAAAACGGTGCAGGTTATTATCATTTAATAAATCTACATTAAAGACAAAATTTCCTTCTTCATTTGGTACAAGTTCAGTTGGAGGGTCTATTTTAATAGGTTTTGATGATATAGTATGAAAATAAGCTAAGATAAATAAAGAACAAAGGCTTATAAATAAAATTGACATAAAATAATTATTTACAAAGCTTCTTTGAGCTATTTTTTTTCTAAATTCACTATCTAAAAAGCCCTTTTTTTGATTGATATCTAGGCGAATTCTTAGGGTAAAAAAGGCTAGAAAAATTATATAAAAAAGATAAATATATATAAAAAAGCCACCAAAATAAAGGCTTTTTGCTACAAAACTAAGCAAGACTGAGTAAGTAGGGATTATATCATTTCTCATTAAGGTAAGAAAAATGTTAGCTAGAACCTTGTCAAATTCAAATAAGATAAGCAAGATTAAAAAGATAAAAGAAAGTGTTTTATTGTATGTTTTTTGCCATTTTAAAAAGAAAAATATCACTACACAAAAAACCATGCCAAGACCTATAAAACCAAGCGAAGAAATGGCAACGCTATCAAGTAAGGAGGTACTAAAAATAGGAAAGTCTTGTGAAATTGTATAGTATCCAAGCACTAAGCAAAAGCTAAGTAAAAAGCTTATTATATAAGATAAAATTTTATTTTGCCAAAAAAACAAAATAGGGGTAAAAAGGCAAGTTACAATAAAAACAAAGTTAAAAACAAAGGCTAAATTTTGCGTTTTTAGAAACTGGGCTGCTATAAAAAATGCAAAATATGAAAATAAAACACCTAAAAATAAGGCTAAAAAATTATTTAAAACAGCTTTTTTAGGCACTATTAAACTTACAAAAATAAAAAGTGGCATAAAAAAACTTATGAAATGCACAAAATAAATATTCATATAACTTCTTTCAATTTTGATAAAGGTTTTCTTTATTCTAAAGAGAACTTATACAAAGTTATCGCTTAATATTTTATAAAATTTGTAAGTTTAACATAATATTTTAAGGGCTTTAAGTTTATTTAAGAAAAGTTAATTTAACATGTAAATTTTGATAAGAATTATAACCTTGCTAATTTGCAAGGTTATTTAGTAGCAAAAATATTTTTAAGGTCAAATTTTTGTGTTTGTTTTTCTTCAAAGACACCAGCATTTGAAAAATCAAGTCCCAAAGTAATAGCCATAGTAACATCAACTAAGATATTTGAAATTTCTTCTCTTTTATCTTCTATATAGGCCAAAACGCCGTTATAATCGCTTTTTTCAAGCACTAATAAGGGGTTTGCAATCTCAAATTCAAAATTTTGCTTTCTCACATAAACGCTAAAGACATTATCAAATAAAGCAGTTCCCATAAAAGAACAATTTTGTATAATAGAAGACGCATCAGCATCAAGGGTCCTTTTTTGCATATCATCAAGGCTTTCATCAATCCTTTGACTAAGGCTAGTATGAATTTTTTTCAAGGCTATATCTAAAACCTGTAAAGCCCCTATAAAATCATTTGCATCGCTAATTTGAGAACAAATTTGCTTAGCCTTAAATACGCCTATATTATCAACATCACCTAAGTGCTTTTTTAAAACATCTAACTCATTCATTTTTCATCCTTCAAAGTTGCATTTGTTTTTAAAAAAGCAATAAGTGTTCCTAATTTTTACTAGTCATTAAAGAACAATCTTTAATAATAGAATTAGTAATGGAATTTAAGGCATTCTCAAAGGCCTTTCTTAAAGAATTGACATTATCATTTTCTAATTTTTCATGTTCATTAATATAATTTTTACTTAAAATTACTTGTAAATTTTTAGAATCAATTAAAGTAATATCCATACTTATACGCACATAACTTTCACCATTTTCATTATAAATTTGAGTAAAATCATTAAGTCTACTTTCGAGTATAAAATCACTTTGTACAATGCTATCTTGACTAAGTACCACTTTAAAGCCACTAGTTGCTTTTTGAATCAAAAAAGAAGTGATAATTTTAGCTGGTGTATCTTCAAAAAAGTGATAAGCCCAAGTTTGCATAATGCCATTTTGTTCGTATATAATATCCTTAGAATTTAACATTGAAGGCATGGAAGGGGTTAAAATTTTAATGCTTTTATTTGTGTTATTTAGATTTAATGTACTTTCACTTTTAAGACGTAGAATTTGAGTTTTATCAACTTGAGGTGCATCCTTGATAGAACAAGATATAAAAACTAAGCTTATAAGTACTATTAAAAATTTTTTCATTATTCTTCTCCTGGGGCTAATTTTGTTTTTGTTTCTTTAAATATCAAATTTGATGGGCTTTTTTGTAGTTGCATTAATAAAGAATTTGCATTTTGCAACACATTTTTTAAAAGTTCTAAATCCTGTGTTAAGCTATAGCGAATGCTATCATAAGAATCAAGCTTTTTACTAGCCTTTGTAGTAAATTCATTAATAGAATTAATGCCCTTATCCACGCTATCTAAGCTAGTTTGTAGCTTTTTACTCAAAGCAGAAATATTATCAGACATTACTATAAATTTAGCACTCAAAGTGGTTAAATTCTTTGAAAGGTCCTTTGAATGAGCGTTTAGATTTTGACTAAATTCAGCTATGTTGTATAATAAAATTTCTATATTTTTTAAATTCTTATCGCTAAGTAATTGTTTAGAGGCCTCTTCGGTTTTTTTAATCAAAGAAAATACATGCTCGCCCTGTGCATCAAGCTTTTTAAAGAAACTATCTTTCATTTTTATAACAGGCAAGGCCCCACTAACGCTAGTAAGCATATTGCTTTCTCTAGTTCCTCCTTGAAGTTGTATATATTTAAGCCCTGTAATACCAGTAGTTTCAAGACTTGCATAGGTATCTTCTTTCACAGGGATATTTTCTTTAACCTTTATTAAAATTTTTATTTTAAGACCTTCATTTGTGAAAAAATCAATCTTTTCAACATTACCAACTTCAACGCCCAAAAGTCTAACAGGTGATTTTATATTAAGCCCTGAAACAGATTCTTCTGTATAAATTTCATAATAATCAAAAATTTCTTTTTTTTCTCCATAATCACCAAGCCATAGCATAATGCCTAAACTTGCAAAAAACACTCCAAAAACAAAGAGTCCTACGAAAAAATAATTAGCCTTGTTTTCCATTTTTACTCCATAAATTTCTTAAAAAGTCTTTCATTTTGTTCCTCTAACTCCTCACAAGTTCCTATAAATCCTACTTTTTTATTTTCTAAAATGATAAATCTATCAAGCAGGGTTTTCATGCTATTCTTATCGTGAGTTACAAGTATAACATTTAAATCAAAACTATGTTTAAGGTTTAAAACTAACTCATCAAATTCACGGCTACTATAAGGGTCAAGTCCCGAGGTTGGCTCGTCTAAAAACAAAAGCTTACTATCAAGTGCTAAAGCCCTAGCAATAGCCACTCTTTTTTGCATACCCCCACTTAATTCGCTAGGATAAAGATTTAAAACATGTTCTTGTAAGCCCACCATTTTAAGCTTCATTAAGACAATTTCATAAATGGCCATGTTATCTAGTTTTGTATATTCTTTTAAGGGTATGGCTATATTTTCAAAGACGCTAAAAAAGCTAAATAGGGCAGCAAATTGAAAAACCACGCCCCATTTTTGTTGCAATTTTAAGGCGTTTTTTTGACTTATATTTTTTAATTTATAGCCTAGAATTTCATATTCTCCACTATCAAAATGTTCAAGCATTAACATTTGCTTTAAAAGCACAGATTTACCACTACCGCTACCCCCTAAAATGCCAAAAATTTCATTTTCTTTTATATTAAAGCTTACTCCATCATGTATAAGCTTAGAACCAAAACGCGTTTTAATATTTTCAGCCCTTACAACCACCATTTAAAGCCCCATTTTTGTTAATACTATTGAGAATAAAGCATCAAAAGCAATCACCCAAAAAATTGCATTTACAACGCTTTTTGTAGTGTAAATTCCTATGCTTTGAGTGGTATTCTTCACCTCAAAGCCCCTAAAACAAGCAATAAGCCCTATTAAAAAGCCAAAAATAGGGGCCTTTACAAGTCCTATTACAATGTGTTTTAAGGGCACTGCCTCGTGAAATCTACGAATAAATTCAATAGCACTTACATCAAGGCTAATTTGTGCTATTATCATTCCTCCAACTATGCTTATAAAATCCCCAACAGCCACTATTAAAGGCATAGCAATAACAAGGGCCATAACTCTAGGCAATATGATAAATTCAAAGCTACGAAAACCCATAGTATTCATAGCTGCAATCTCATCAGTTATTTTCATAACTCCAATTTGGGCTGTATAAGCACTGGCACTTCTACCTGCTATTACAATAGCTACTATTAAGGGGGCAAGTTCTCTAGTGGCTGAAATTCCCATTAAATCAACTATGAAAATATTTGCCCCAAATTGTTGTAATTGATTAGCTGCTTGATAGGCTAAAACAATACCAACTAGCAAAGAGGTTAAGATAATAATAGGTAAGGCTTCAAGGGCAGATGTTTCAATGTGATATAAAAAAGAAATAAAACGAAAATGTTTAGGATGTTTAATGCATCTCGCAAAACTTGCAAAAAAAGCCCCGATAAAATTAATAAATCTATATAAAATTTTAAATAAATTATGCGTTAATATGCCTAAATTTTCAAAACGTTCTTTTATACTTGTTTTCTTTTTTTGTATCTTTTTAACGCGTATAAAATGCTTTTGACAAAGGGAAAAAAGATTTTCAAACCTTTCGTTTAAATTTATTCTCTCAACCATTACGCCCTTTGCTTTTAAGTCATTTTCAAGGGCAAGTACAAATCTCACCCCTGTCATATCAATAAATTTTAGATTTTTAAAATCAATTATAAGCTTTCTTGTTTTAATCTTACTTAGTATATTTTTTAAATCAAGTTTATAAATATTATCTTTATCCCAGCTGCCAAAAAGCAAAAAGCTATCGTTTTGAATATTAAAATTTGCCATTTTTTAATTTTAAAATTCCAAATTTTTTAAAGTCATTTTCTTAATCCTTTTTTAAAAATGTAAAGTATATTACAAAATTATTAATTAAGAATTAATTTTTAAGTACAAAGTTTAAAAGCTTTTCTTTGCTAAATCCAAAATACTCAAACACGTCTTTATCCTTGCCACTTTCTCCAAAGCTTTCTATAATATAAAGCTTGTCGCAAAATTGATAAAGTTCTTTTGAATTTGCGGCCTCAACGCCTATTACTAAGCCCTTTAAAAGTCTTTGTTTATAAGCTTTATCTTGTCTTTCAAAAAGTTCATAACAAGGCATGGATATTACATTGCATGAAATTTCTTTTTTTTCAAGTTCCTTTGCCACTTCTAAACAAAGATTTACCTCACTACCACTTGCAAGAAGGCTAAATTTTGCATTTTCATGTTCTTTTATTAAGTAAGCTCCATTGCTAATATCGCCATATACGCTATTAGGCAAGGCTTTAAGCTTTTGGCGAGATAAAACAAAAGCACTAGGACAATTACTTTTTAAAGCTATCTCCCAAGCTTTTACATTTTCAAGACCATCAGCCGGACGAAAGCTTAAGAAATTTGGCATAGCCCTAAATGTGCTTAATTGTTCTATAGGTTGGTGAGTAGGGCCATCTTCTCCAACGCCTATGCTATCGTGCGTAAATATAAAAAAGTGTTTTAATTTCATTAAAGCAGCAAGTCTTGCAGCAGGTTTTAAATACTCACTAAAAATAAAAAAGGTAGCCGAAAAAGGTAAGAAAATTCCATATCTTGCAAAGGCATTATTAATGGCAGCCATGGCGTGTTCTCTAATGCCAAAATGAATATTTTTACCACTTACAAAATCGCCCATTTGTTTTAATTCTGTCTTATTTGAAGGGGCGAGGTCTGCACTTCCACCTAAAAAACCTATTAATTGTTTAGCAATCTCGTTAATTATTAAGCCATTGCTATCCCTTGTCGCCATATCTTGTCCCTTTAAATCTGGCAATTTAATATCATTAAAATTTGGTTTTAAAAGTTCGTTTAAAAGGTTTTCTTTACCATTTTCTTTTAAAATTTTATTCCACTTTGCTTCTTCTAAATCACCTCTTTCAATAGCACTTTCAAAACGCAGTCTAACACTTTCATCAATCTCAAATTCATCCTTAAAGTCTAGTTTTTCCTTAGCCCTTTTAATCAAATCAGCCCCAAGGGGAGCTCCGTGGCTTTTATGACTTCCTTCAAGTTCTAAAGCCCCTTTAGCAATGGTTGTTTTTGCTATGATTAATACAGGTTTTAAGGCTTTTTTTGCTAAATTTAAGGTTTTATCTATCTCATCATAATCATGACCATTTATACTAAATACTTCAAAGTTCTGTGCTATAAATCTTTGTTTAATATCTTCATTAAAGGCTAAATTTACATTGCCTTCTATTGAAATTTCATTGCTATCATAAATTATTATTAAATTATCAAGCTTGTGTAAACCTGCTATCGAACAGGCTTCATAACTTATTCCTTCTTGTAAATCGCCATCCCCACACAAACAATAAATTTTATGATTGATAAGTTCATCGCCAAGTAAATTTACAGCCTTTTTAGCCGCCATAGCAAAGCCAACTGCATTTGCCACGCCTTGACCTAAGGGACCTGTAGCAATTTCTACGCCAGGAGTTGAAATTTCAGGGTGACCCGGGGTTTTTGAGTGAAGTTGTCTAAAATTTTTTAAATCATCTAAGCTTAAATCATAGCCACTTAAATGTAAAAAGCTATAAAGTAGGGCGCTTGCATGTCCTCCTGAAAAAATTAATCTATCGCGATTTAGCCAGTGTGGATTTTTAGGATTGTGCACTAAATGATAGCTTAAAACTGCCATTATATCAGCTAAGCCAAGGGGTGCCCCTGGATGGCCACTATTTGCCCTTTCTATCATATCTGTACTTAAAAATCTTAAAGTATTTGCTTGTAAAGCTAGAATTTGTGTTTGCATTAATTATCCTCATAAATATTGTTTGATTAGTTCTTTTATCATAAGACCTATATTTTTATCTACTTCTTTTAAAGAAAGAAAACATTCATTTTTTAAGCTTTCAAGGCTATTTTTCGCTTCTTCAAGTCCTAATAAATTTACAAAGGAATTTTTATCACTATCATTTAAACTAGTTTTGCCACTTTGAGAACTAGACATTGTAGCATCTATGATATCATCATTTATTTGAAAGGCAAGTCCTAATTTTAAGCCTATGTTATAAAGCTTTTTATTTTCTTTTTTGCTAAGTTTGCAAATTTGCCCACCCATTTTTAAACTTGCTGCTATTAATTTTGCAGTTTTGTGAATGTGTAAAAATTTTAAAGACTCTAAATCAAGTTTTTTATTTTCAAAATAGCAATCTAAGGCTTGTCCTAACACCATGCCGTTAATTCCCGCGTTAAAACTAAGCGTTTTTATAAGCTTTAATCTAATGCTTTTTTTAATTTTCATCTTTGAAAGTACCAAAAAAGCCTCGGTATTTAAGCCATCTCCTACTAAAATAGCACTTGATTCGTCATATGTTTTATGCAAAGTGGCAATTCCTCTTCTTAAATCTGCATTATCCATAGCAGGTAAATCATCATGTATAAGTGAATAAGTATGGATAAATTCTAAGGCTAGTGCTGCATCAAGTGCTTTTTTTAGATATTCTGGATACTTTACATTAACTACGCCAAGTAAGAGTTGGGCACGAAAATGTTTTCCACCACTTTCAAGCATTTGAGAAAGTGCTTTATTAAAAAAGGGGTGAAAGCTTTTTACAAAGGGTAAATTGTGCTTTAAATGCTGGGTAAAAAGTGTCTTTATCACTTATTTAACCTTATGAAAAATTGAAATTTACCATCGCCCTTGTCTGCGTAAATTCCTATACTATCACCATAGCCATGCAAGGGTAATTTTTCTCTTTTTCTTTCTACTAAAACATTAAAATCATTACCATTTGCTAGTATATCTTGGATATTTTGAGTACTTGTTACTACTTTATTATTAATGCGTAAAATTTTATCTCCTACCATAAAACCAGCCGAAGAAGCCTTTGAATTTGCATCAACCTTTGTAACCACTAAAGCCTTATTAATGTGTAAGCCAAGATTACTTCTATATCCTGTTGGAACGGGTTTTGGCTTATTATCTGGTAAATTAAAACGACTTAAATCCTTTTCAGTAACCAAGGTTGATATATTTAAATCAAAATTATCCCTTATAACGCCAAAATAAAGCGTACTACCTCTATCAGCAAAAAGTACTTTTTCATTTAATTTTCTAAGGTCTTTTACAATCTCTCCATCAACGCTTACAATCTCATCATTTATTAAAAATTGCCCGTTTTTTCTAACGCTATTTACATAAATTTTATTTTCCCTAACAGCAAAATCAACGCCTATATCACCCCAATAGACATCATTATACTTCATAAAATGTTTTAAGTATCTATTGCCTATAAAGGCCCCATTATCAAGCCCAATGCCTAGCATATTACAACAAGGACTATTTAAAAGTCCGATTTTTGTAGTAAAATCAAGCTGGTCCTTTTCGTTAATATCTTGTGCTAGATACTTAATATGCCCTATAAAGGCACGGCTAGGGTCTAATATACCTACCCAATCATTGCGAGTTAAATTTTGTTCTTCTATCATTCTTGTAGGAATAAGGCTAAATTCAGTTTTTACAAGATACAAATTTAAAAAAGGGTCGTACTTTACATATTTGTTAAGCTTTGTATTTTCTTGTTTTAAAACAGCTAGCAAATTTTCACTTAAAGCAAAGGCTGGTAAGCCCTCATAGGTTAAAACGCTTGCCTTATTTTTTTCATAACAAGCAACAAAGTCTTCAAGTTTTGGTCTTTCAACGCCAAATAAAAAGCCTAAACTTAACAAAAATACTAAAAATACTCTCATAATTTTCCCCCTAAGCTACCTAAAACATCGCTTGTTAGGCTATTGCGATTTTGTGCTACCATGGCTAGTACATCATTTATAGCAGAGATTAATAAAATTTGTAGTGATTCTTTATCTTCAAGTAAAGAATCATCAATGCTAACATCGATTATTTCACCCTTGCCATTTGCACTCACCTTAACAAGCCCGGCTCCACTTTTAGCACTAAATTCGCGATTTTCAAGTTCCAATTCTAAACTCTTTGCCTTTTCTTGAACCTGACTTAAAAGCTCACCCATTTTAGAAAAATCCATATTTTCAAACATTTATTATCCTTGATTTGCAACGATTTGTAAAATTACTTCCTTATCACTAAATGGGTATTTTACACCCTTAATTTCTTGATAAGTTTCATCACCCTTGCCTAAAATAACTACTAAATCGTCCTTTTCTTTAAGCGTTAAAGCCTTTTTAATGGCCTCTTTTCTATCTGTAATTTTTAAAGCCCTATCAGCATTTTTAAAACCCCTTGTAATCTCATTTATAATATCTTGTGGGTTTTCATCGCGTGGATTATCACTTGTAATAATAGCAACTTTTGCATAATGTTCAACAACCTGACCCATTATTTGCCTTTTGCTTTTATCTCTATTGCCACCAGCCCCAAAAACTACGATTAAATCCTTATTTTTTAATGAGTCAAGCACCTTTTCAATGCCATCAGGTGTATGGGCAAAATCCACGATAACGCCCTTACTAACTTCTTCAACCCTGCCACAAACTCCACCAAAGCCAGAAATTGCCTTTTCTAATTTTTTTAAATTTGGCTTTGTTAATTCATACACACAAGCACTAGCTACAAGTAGATTATAAAGATTAAAAAGTCCTATTAATTTTGATTCTATATGAAAACTAATATCCCTTGCTTGAACTAGTGCATCAATGCCATCTTGCAAAGAATATGCCTTAATATGATAAAAAGAAGGATTTTCTATGCCATAACTTATAGAATTTTTAACATTAAATTTAATAGTCTTAGCATCCTTATTTATAAATTTTAAACTCTCATCAGTAAAAAAACTTTCCTTAGCCTCTTGATAAGCTTTTAAATTTTTATGAAAATCTAAGTGGTCCTGGCTTAAATTTGTGTAAATTTTAGCCTTAAATTCAAGCCCTTCTATCCTTTTTTGCACCAGGGCGTGAGAACTTACCTCCATAACGAAAAAATCGCACTTTCTCTCACTTGCACTTTTTAAAAAACTTAAAGTTTGCAAAAGTGGCGAGGTTGTCATGCCTTTGTCTGCTATTTGTTCATCATTTATAAAAACCCCTCTTGTACCACAAAGACCACATTTAAATCCTAAATCAAGTAAAATAGAATAAATTGCAGCAGCTGTTGTAGTTTTGCCATTTGTCCCTGTAATGCCTATAATTTTGATATTTTCATCTATATTTAAAAGCTTTTTTGCCTTTTTTATATCTATGATTATGGCACCCTTATTTTTAGCCTCGTCTGCAAAACTAGCATTTTGAAAGCTTTTTAAAAAAAATGAATCTTTAACACATTCTTTAGAATTATCACTAATAAAAGAATTTGAAAGTTTTATAATCACTTTTTTAATCCTATAAGTTTTTTATGCAATCTCATAAAACGTTCATTTGACCATAAATGTGGCGATACATTTTCAAGATAGGTAAAAACTATATCCTTATAGCCATTATCAAAAAGTTTTTCTAAAAAATCTAAAAAATCATCTTTATTATCTATAATCAATTTTGTATTAAAAATCACATTTTCAAAGCTTTTTTTAAAGCCAAGTACTCTTTCGCTTTGCAAAAAATCACCATAAGAAAGAGCGTTGCTTTCTTCAACCTCGTTTTGTCGTTCTCTTTGTTCTTGCCTTAAATCCACATTTTCTAAAATTTCAGCTAAGTCCTTGTCTATATTAGGGATTGTATAATGAGCAAGGTAAAACTCAAATAGTAAAAAGGCTTCTTTTGGAGCTTTAAAGGCCAAATTGCAAAGGTCTATGAAATTTAATAAACGTTTATTTGGACGTCTTTCATAAGCTAGGCAAAAATAGGTTCTAGCTGTGTTAAAATCTTTATTATAAAAGTGTTTTATAGCTAATTTTTTATAATTTTGCGAACTCATCTTTCCCACCATTTAAATTTATTAAGCTTATATCAGGATGAATATCAATCTTTAATTGCCTTTCAAGCCCATATTTTAAAGTAACTGAACTTGCCACACAGCCACTACAAGCACCCGTTAAATGCACATAGACAACGCCATTTTTAACGCCTAAAAACTCCAATCCTCCACCATCTTGTTCTAAGATATGTAAATTCTTTGCAAGACTCGATTTAACAGGATTTATTAGCTCTTCATCGTTAAAAGGTAGCATTTTCTTTCCTTATATAAATTTATTTACTTTATCAAAATTATATTGAAAATAAAGTAAATTAAAGACTTTTTTTAACGCTTTTTTATAAATTTTTAAAATAAGAAAGCTAAAAAAGTATTTAATTTTTACTAGTTATAAAATTTTGAAACTTTAATTTGATAAAATTTTTTAATTAAAAATAATAATTAAGGTAGCGAAATTTCAAATAAATTTATAACTAGCAAAAAAGGAAACTAAAATATTAATTTTTTGCAATGCAAACAAGAATTTGATGAAAAAATAAAAAGAACACTAATTACAAAGCCTTTTTGCCAGAACATTTAACATTAGATAAAAATGTTAATTTACTAAACAAAGCAAAAACAAATGAAATAGAACAATTTTATAAATAGCAATTTCTTTATAGTATAACAAATTCAGGTCTTTACACAAAAGAATTTATAGGCACAGAAATAACATTTGCCAAAGGGCAATAAAGATAGTAAATCAATAAAAATAGATGCTTGTATTTTTGATGATAAAACTTGGTTTGAAAAATATCAAAATTATCAAAAAATAATGATATAGATGATTTAGAATGGCTTAAACAGCATATTATTGCAATAATTGAGTTTAAAAAAAATAATGGAAAAAGTGTACAAGAAATTTATGAAAAGCAAGTAAAGTCTTATTTAAAAGAAAGTGAAAGAGATTTTTGCCTTGGAATTTATTATGATAGTGAAAAATTATTTTTATTTAAAAAGGTAAATAATAAATTTTTGCGTTACGTAGAAGAATTTAATTCACTTGGTTATAACTCAAAAACAAAAGATTTAAATCTACACTTAACCGACCCTTATGAGTATATTCCAAATTTTACAGATTTGTTAAATCAAACACAATCAAAACAATTACAAAGAGATAAAAGAATATTAAAAGATTTAGATACTATTTCAGGTATTCATTCTACTCAAATAAGTAACGCTATGCATAATATCTTAGAAGCTATGGATAAGGTAGCTTAACTAATCAAAAAGGTTATTCTATTTTAATTCAAATTCTAGCAATTAGAATTTTTAATGAAAAAAGAGTTGAAAAAAATAGTAATTTATATCTAAAATTTTACATTACAAAAGATTAGAAAAACTATACAAATATTTCAGATAAAAATTTTTATGAACTTTATAAAACGTATTGAAAAGATTGTTGATGATGCAAGTGGCAATCATCGCCGTATTTTAAAAGAAAAAGAATTGGATTTTAAAAATAATAACCATACAAAAGTTTTAGTTAGCGTTGTTAAAGAATTTCAAGATTACTCATTTGTAAAATCATACAAAACTGACTTATATCAATTAATTTTTAGTAATTTTGCTTCACATTTTGCAAAAGGTATAAATGGGCAATTTTAACACCTATTCCTGTTATTGATTTTTTAGTAAAAATAGTTAATCCAATAAATGATGAAATTATAATTGACCCAACTGCTGGGATTGCGGATTTTTTATCGATTTCTTATGTGAATTCTAGCAGTAAATTAGATGATAATAATATCTTTGGAATGGATATTGATTCTGATATGGTTAAACTTGCTACGCTAAATATGCTTTTAAATGGTGATGGAAATGCAAACATAGAACAAAGAAGTGATTTAGGTTCTATACTTTATAAATTTGATAAAGAAAATAATATAATAAAACTTGACCCAAATATAAATATTAACGGGCTTTGGGATAATAGGGCTGATGATAAAGCACTTAAAAAATTTGATGTAGTTTTGACAAATCCACCTTTTGGACAAGAAAGGGCATTTTACCCACGAAACGAGAGAGATAATAAGCTGTTATGAAACTTGGAATTTATACACACAAGATGACCCTACTAACTTAGAAATTTTGTTTTTAGAAAATGCTTATAGAATTTTAAATGAAAATGGCATACTTGGCATAGTTTTATCAAATTCAATAGTAAGCATTGATACTCATATAAAAGTAAGAGAGTGGCTAATGAAAAATATGAGAATTGTTGCTTTGTTTGATTTGTCTTCAAATGCCTTTGCTGAAACAGGAGTAAATACAACAATAATTGTTGTTTATAAGCCTAGACAGGAAATATTATTAAATTTACAGCAAAATAATTATCAAGTTTTTGTAAAAAACATAGAAAATTTAGGATATAAGGTAGTAACCAAAAATAGAAATAAATTTTTTCAATCAATATATAAAATAAATCTTGAAAATTTTGAGATAATCATATATGAAAATGGTAAGGCTATGATTGATGAAGATTTTACTCAAACCATACTTGAGTTTAAAAAATGGTGTCTAGGACAAGAACAAGACCTGCAAGATATTTTTATAAAGGAAAAATAAGCTTACAATGAAATCATTTATTGATATACCAAGTATTATAAATTATAAGGATATTATGCAAAATTATTGTAATCTTTCAAGCAATGCTTATAAATGTTTAATTGTAAAAAATTACAATTTAAAATCTCTTAAAGAACTTTTAGATAGAAATTTATTAAGGCAAGATTTAGGCTATAAAGTAGGTTCATTAGCTTATGCAAAATCATCAAAATATTTTTTTATTAAAAGTAGGGCTTTATAAGAGCATTCATTTTTGTTAAACCTTGAAAAAAGTGCGAGCGAGTATATTATGTCACAAGCTTTTATCGATATGAATTTAAAAGAAAATGACATAATTATTTAAAAAGATAGCAATATTGGCGAAGTAGTTATACTTGAAAAAAATTATCCAAATGCTATATTATCGGGTGCATTGTATAAACTTCCTATTACAAAATATAAATTTTATATTTTAGCAATGATAAAACATGGTATTTTTAGGCAACAATTAGATTTTATGGTTTCAAAGGGTGCTACAATAAGATACGCAAAAACATTATTTTTAGATTGTAAAATTTCTTTTCCAAATCATAATGCTGACCAAACTATAACTTTCATAGAAACCATAACAAAGTCCATCATAAAAAAAAGAAAAGTTAATCAAGGAACGACACAAACAAATTTAAAACTTATAAAAAATGAGCTTTTAAACAATCAAAAAGAACATAAATTTATCTATCAAGAACCAACTACAAAAGATTTGCAAACAAGTGGACGCTTTAGATACTGGAGTTTATTCTAAGGAGTTTAAATATATTGCATTCTTGATAAAAAATTATAAATATGGTTATAATAATTTTGAAGAATGGGACTTTAAATTTAGTAGAGAACAAAATTTATAAGAAAGCTGTATCGGTAAAGTGTTTATGGTAGAAATTATGCAAAAAATTTTTATTCATTGGCATTGCCAACATATTTTTCTAAATATGGAACTATTGATAAAATTATATATTTAGGTAATAAAAATCAATTAAAAATATTATCAAAAGGAGAAATTATTTTCGATGCAGAAGCTACATTTAGGGGTATGGTAGTTATAGATAGTAATGAAAATTATATTACAAACATTCATGGCATTACACTTTATAAAAATAATTTAATCAAAAGTATGTTCATAAAGTGTTTTTTAGATTTTTTTGTAAGTAAAAAAATTATAGATTTTGTGAAAGTTGGTGGGCATGGTGGCAGTTTTGCTCAAACATATTGGAATATTTATCTTTTCCAAATTTTCCAACTCAAAAACAAGAAGAAATCACAAAGTTATATCATAATCTAAATATTAATTTAGATTATAAAAAATTAACTTTAGAAAATTTTAACGAAGTTGATAATATATTTTGTGAAAATGCAGGAATTTATGATTTAGATAAAAGTATTAAATATATAAAAAGAATTTTAAACTCAAATATAGAAAAAATTATAAATGATGAAAATGTAAATATAAATTTTTAAAATTAAATTTTAATTTACAACTTCTATATCATCGCCTAAATTCATAGTTATATTTACTTGTTGAGATTTTGGAGGGTTTGCTATAAATTTGCCCTTTTGTCCTTCTAAGAATTCTAAAACCTTAGAATCAAAGGCTTCGTTATAGCTTTTTGCCACCTCTGTATACCCAAAATTTCCATCTTTATCTATGAAAATTTTAACCACAACAGTAATCTTTTTAGAATTTGGATAATACAAACTCCATCTTTCTTGTATAACCCTAGTAACCCTACCTAAAAATGCATCATAAACGCCTGTTCGTTGCTTTTGCGTGTTTTCGCCCTTGCCTTGATTTTCATCTTGCAATAAATTATCAGTAGCTTTTTTTACAATCTCACTTGCTGAATTTTTAGGAGTGCTTGTTTTAGAGTCTGATTTTTTAGAAGATTGAACTTTGGTATCCTTTGCTACTTGAATTTCTTTTACATCGCCAAAAAGTGCGTCAAAATTTGTAGCTTCTTGTTTAATAGGACTTGTTTCAACAGCTTTATTTGTAGTTTCTTGTTGAATCTTTTCAGGTTCAGGTTCTGGTGGCTTTACTTCTTCTTCAACTTGCTTTGGCTGTGGAGTAGCTATGGGCTTTGGCGTAGCAGGGGCAGGGTCTGCTAATTCTATATCCACAAAGCTATCTTGTATATCTGTGTAGCGAATGGCGTTTTCTTGCATTTGTACAAAGCGAAAAAATATAAAGGCAATCACTAGTACATAAAAAAGCACTGCTAATAAAAAAGAATTAAAATTTCCTATGCCGTAATTATTCATTACTCTGTCTGCAAGGCCACTTTATTAAAGCCTAAATTTTTAATACTTCTTAATACAAAAATAACATCATCATATTTTAAATTCTTATCAGCCCTTATAAAAACCGTTTCTTCAGGGTTAAATTGAGACCTTTTTTGAGCTAGGTTATCAGCAAAGCTAACAAAATTAAATTTTTCTTGATTGATTAAAATATCTTTATTTGCATTAATGCTAACTATTAAGCTTTTAACGGTTGGGGAGCTTGAATTTTTTTGAGAACCTTGAGGCAGGTTTATTTTTTCTTCATAGGTAATGCTTGGGGCTGTTACCATTAAAATTGCAAGTAGAACAAGCATAATATCAACTAAGGGAGTAATATTTAATTCTGGCTTTTCATCATCAAAGAGCATTTTAAGCCTTGCTACTTATAACTTTTATCTCGCTATCTATAACGCTTATTAACTCATAAGCCTTTCTTTTTATAATAAGGTGAAAGGTATAAGCAGGGATAGCAACTAAAATTCCACAACCAGTAGCTACTAGCGCCTCGCTAATTTTCGGGGCTATTATACTAAGTGAATTTTGTGTTCCAAGTCCTCCAAAGGTTTCTAATATAGAAATAACCGTTCCAAAAAGACCTATAAAGGGCGAAGTTGAAGCTATAATGCTTAACCAAGTAAGACCTCCAGTTGCCCTTCTTTGTGCTAAATTTTTGTAAATTTCTAAATGCAAAGGATTACTATCAGTGCTTTTTCTTAGAATTGAACGCGTTTTGCTAATATCTTTTTGTCCTAAAAGCAAACTTTCTAAGCTTTGTTTTTCTCTTAATCTCCATGCTGCCAGATAAGTAGATCTTGCAAAAAGTATGGCAAAGGAGATTATAAAATAAAAAGAAAGCCAAGCCAAAACTATGTAAGTTATAAGGCTTGAGCTATTAAAAAAATGAAAGGCTGCTTCTATGTTCATTTACGAGCTTTCGCAGTATCAAGTTTAGAAAAGGTTGCAGCCATAGCTACATTATCTGAGCTAATTGATTGGATTAAATTCTTAGCCTTTTGTAGATTACGTTCTATTTCGCTTTCATCGCCACCTGCAACCCAAACAGCACCCTTTGCTAAAACACAAACCCCAAATTCATCAACTTGGGCATGACCTTCATCAATGGCTATTAATTCATGTTCTCCGTCGTTTTTTTCTATATCAATAACACCTGATTTTAAAGAAGATATTAAAGATGCATGTCCTTTTAAAACCCCAAATTCACCTTCACTTCCTGGCAAATTTACAGATTTTACATCACCTTCATAAATTCTACCCATAGGCGTAACAATTTCGAATTTAAGTAAATCACTCATATTTAGCCCTTAATTTTATCTGCTTTTGCGATAACCTCGTCAATATTTCCTACCATGTAAAAGGCATTTTCTGGTAGATTATCATATTTGCCTTCTAAAATTCCTTTAAAGCCTACTATTGTATCTTCAAGGCTAATGTACTTACCCGGGCTACCTGTGAAAACTTCTGCCACAAAGAATGGTTGAGATAGGAATTTCTCTATCTTTCTAGCCCTTTCAACAGTGAGTTTATCTTCTTCACTTAACTCATCCATACCTAAAATAGCAATAATATCTTGTAAATCTTTATATTTTTGAAGTACGGATTGAACCCCACGAGCTACATTATAATGTTCTTCGCCTACTATATTTGGGTCAAGCATTCTAGAAGTAGAATCAAGAGGGTCAACAGCTGGATAAATTCCTTTTTCAGCAATGGCCCTATTAAGAACTGTAGTGGCATCAAGGTGTGCAAAAACGGTTGCTGGCGCTGGGTCTGTAAGGTCATCAGCTGGAACATAAACAGCTTGAACAGAGGTAATTGAACCTTTTTTAGTAGAAGTAATTCTTTCTTGGAAACGTCCCATTTCACTAGCAAGGGTTGGTTGGTATCCAACGGCTGATGGGATACGACCTAGTAGTGCTGACATTTCTGAACCTGATTGAGAAAATCTAAAAATGTTATCGATAAACATTAACACATCAAGTCCCATTTCATCTCTAAAATATTCTGCCATTGTAAGACCTGTTAAAGCGATACGATTTCTTGCACCTGGTGGTTCGTTCATTTGTCCATAGCAAAGGGCAACCTTATCCAAAACATTACTTTCTTTCATTTCATTATAAAGGTCATTTCCTTCTCTAGTTCTTTCTCCAACACCCGCAAATACAGAATACCCACTATGTTTAAAGGCAACATTATGTATAAGTTCCATAATAATAACTGTCTTACCAACACCAGCACCACCGAAAAGTCCTACTTTACCACCCTTTGCATAAGGGGCAAGTAAGTCAACTACCTTAATGCCTGTTTCAAAAATTTCACTCTTTGTACTTTGGTCTTCAAAGGCTGGTGGGTCTCTATGAATAGTCCAACGTTTTTCAAAATTTATCTCCTCACCTTCATCTATTAAATCACCCACGACATTAAAAACCCTACCTAAAACCTTTTCGCCAACAGGTACGCTAATAGAACTTCCCAAGGCCTCAACCTTTGTTCCACGCACTAAGCCATCGGTCATATCCATAGCTATAGTCCTAACTCTATTGTCTCCTAAATGTGCAGCTACTTCTAAAACAAGTTTATGTTGTTTACCCTCAGCTTCGAAATTTGCAATAATTGCTTCATTAATCTGAGGTAAATATTCTTCAAAATCAACATCAACAACCGCACCAATTACTTGTGAAATAAATCCTTGCATAAGTTTTGTTCTCCTTAAAATTTCTACTTCATAGCCTCAACACCACTGATAATCTCTATAAGTTCAGTAGTAATTGACTCTTGTCTTGCTTTATTGTAAGCTAAATTTAGCTCTCTAACCCTATCTTTAGCGTTATTTGTAGCACTATCCATTGCCTGCATTCTAGCACTATGTTCAGCAGCTAATGAATCAATCAAGGCATAATACATATTGTATTCAAAATAAGTTTTCATTAAATCTTGTAATAAATTTTCGCTCTCAGGTTCTAATTCTAAAATAGAATGAGATTGTGATTCTTCTTCTAATATCAAAGGTTCAACAGGTACTATATGACCTATTTTAATTTCCTGCGATATCATATTTTTATATCCATTATGTACTAAAACTACGCCATCAGTAATGCCATCCATAAAATCCTTAATCGCAGCATGTATTACAGCAGAAGCCTTTTCATAATCTGGACTTGAACTAAGATGAAGATATTTTTCTAAAAGTTCTACCTTTTGAAAATTATAATATTCAATGCCTTTTTTTCCAACAGCTCTCAAGCGTACATTTATATTTTTACTTTTATAATCTTCTAAAAGTTCATTAACTGCCTTAATGGTTTTATAATTAAAACCACCGCAAAGCCCTTTATCAGCAGTTATGAAAATAAGGTCGATATTTTTAACCACTTCTTTTGGATGAAATAAATTAAATCTATCATCAGATTCATTTAATATAAGTTTGTTTAATTGAAAAGAAATTTTACTTAAAATTTCATCAATCTTTTCCGCATAAAGCCTAGCTCTTTTGGCTGCTTCTTCTGCTTTTTTAAGTTTAGCAGAAGAAACATTCTTCATAGCATTTGTGGTCTTTTGCGTATTATGAACGCTTTTGATTTTTCTTTTAATTTCTTTTAAATTTGACATAAAGAAACCTTATAAATGATTTGCTTTAAAATCGTTAATAGCTTTGCTAATTTTTTCTTCTAACTCACTATCTAAAGCCTTTTTAGTGCGAATTTGTTCAAAAAGCTCAGGATACTTAGTATCAATAAAAGAATAAATTCCCGTTTCAAATTCCCTAACCTTGCTAATATCAATATCATCTAAAAAGCCTCTAGTACCTGCAAAGATAAGAATTACTTGTTTTTCAGCAGGTAATGGTGCGTAAGGAGGTTGTTTTAAAACCTCTACCATTCTTTGTCCTCTTTCAAGTTGCTTACGACTTGACTCATCAAGGTCGCTTGCAAATTGTGCGAAGGCTTGAAGTTCTCTATATTGTGCTAGGTCAAGTCTAAGCGTACCTGAAACTTGTTTTGTAGCCTTAATTTGAGCTGCCCCTCCAACACGAGATACGGATAAACCAACATTAATAGCAGGACGAACGCCTGAGTTAAACAAGTCGGTTTCAAGAAAAATTTGTCCATCGGTAATTGAAATAACATTTGTAGGAATGTAAGCAGAAACATCGCCAGCTTGTGTTTCAATAATAGGCAAGGCTGTTAATGAACCAGCCCCAAGACTATCATTTAACTTACTAGCCCTTTCAAGCAATCTTGAATGTAAATAGAAAACATCACCAGGATAGGCCTCGCGACCTGGAGGACGACGTAAAATAAGCGACATTTCGCGATAAGCTACAGCGTGTTTGCTTAAATCATCATAAATAATTAAGGCATGTCTTGAATTATCTCTAAAAAATTCTCCCATTGTTACACCAGCATAAGGTGCTAGGTATTGAAGCGCGGCGGGATCAGACGCACTAGCACTCACAACTATAGTATAATCCATAGCCCCATGTTCTTCAAGTCTTTTAACGACTTGTGCCACATTGCTTTGCTTTTGACCAATGGCTACATAAATACAGATAACATCTTGTCCTTTTTGGCTAATGATTGTATCAATAGCGACTGTTGTTTTACCTGTTTGTCTATCGCCTATGATTAATTCTCTTTGACCACGACCAATAGGAACTAGTGCATCAATGGCCTTTATGCCAGTGTGAAGTGATTCATGAACGCTTTTTCTAGCCATAATGCCCTTTGCTTTTTCTTCAACAAAGCGATATTTATCGGTATTAATAGCACCCTTAGCATCAATTGGCTCACCCAATGCATTTACAACACGACCTACCATAGCATCGCCAACAGGAACCTTTAAAAGTCTTTTAAGTCTTTTTACAGAAGAACCTTCTTTTAAATTACTTCCTTTGCCTAGAATAACGATACCAACGCTACTTTCTTCCAGGTTTAAGGCCATCCCTTTGTCGCCATTTTCAAATTCTACCATCTCACCAGCCATGATATTTTTAAGACCATAAACCTTAGCAATACCATCGCCAATAGAAATAATCTTACCTGTTTCTTCGATTTCTAAATTTAAATCAAAATTTGCGATTCTTTCTTTGATGATTGAACTGATTTCATCAGCTTTAAATTTCATTATTCATACTCCTTAAATAGTTTTTAATATAAATTCACTTATTCTGTTTTGAAGTGTTTTCATAGAAAAAGAAATTTCATAACCTAACTCTTCTAAAACAATTTTAACGCCATCAATATTTATAAGTTGATTTTGCAACTGAATTTTAACCTTGAATTTTTGACTTAATTTAGCTTGTAATTCTTCAAGCTTTTCTTGGGCTAAGACTTCTTTTGTATAAACAAGTCCTATATAAATATTTTCCTCAGTTATTTTTTGTCTTTCAAGTTCTTTGACTATTTGAGGAATATAAGAAATTCTTGAATTTTCAACTAATAAATTTAAAAAATTCTTACAATTTAGACTTAAATTTTCAAAAAAAGAAAAAAGCAATTCCGCTTTTTTTTTCTTTTTAACCTGCGTTGATTCTACTATTATTTTAAATTTTGGTAAGGAAAAAGCAGGGACTAGACCACTTAATGTTTCATAAATTTCATTAATATCTTGTTTAGAAACAGCCCTTGCGTATCGTTTTGCTATTATATCATTCATTAGGATACCTTTTTCGTTATAATATCAATAACTTCATTTTGTTTAAGTGCTACTTCTTTGTCGTTGAAAAGTTCTGTTAAAACTTGAGAAACAACTTCTTTTTGCATTTTTCTAAGTTCATATTCTTTTTGTTCTTCAAAATGCTTTTCAAATAACACTAACTCTTTTTTTGCATCATCTTTTATCTTTTGTGCTAAAAGTTCGGCTTCCTGTTTGGCGGTAGCTATTGCATTTACTGAACTAAGCCTTGTATCTTCAAGCTTTTTCATAGTTTCAAATTTCTTTGCCTTGCTTTCATTAAGTTTTTTTTGAATTTCATCAAGTCTATTTGAAATTTTATCCTTTCTAGACTTAAAAAAATTCTTTAAAGGAGAAGCTATAAAATAATAAAGAATAGCAACAAAAATAATAAAATTTATAAGTCTTGGAACTATGTCATATTCGCCACTTCCACCAGCACTTGCAAAAAGATATAAAGGGAATAAAAATAAAAGTATTTTTTTCATAATTAAACCTTTTTAATGCTATTTTGCAAACTTTGTTTAAAATCGGGCAAATAGGCAAATAATTGCTGTTTTAATTCTTGTTTTTGCGTTTCAAGTTCTGTGTAAAAAAGAGCCATTTTTCGCTCTAACTCATCTTTTTTTGCCTGTATAAGCTGATCAGCTTCTACTCTTGCTTCATTAATCGCACTTTGTTTAATATTATGAATTTCTTCTCTAGTTTTTTTATAAATCAATTCTACTTCATCATTTGCACCAAGCATTTCTTTTGAATTTTCTTTAACTTTGTTTTCATCTTTTTTAATAGAATCATCTCTTTCATCCATAAATTTTAAAAGTGGCTTATAAAATATAGCATTTAAGATAACTATCATAGCTAAAAATATCGCTACTGTAGCTATCATTATGGAAGGGCTCATATCATCAAACATAACTCTCCTTTATTTATAATTTATTAACAAATCTTTAAAATCTTATCTAAAAAAAGCTAAGATTCACTTAAATTATTTTAAAATTTTTACTAATTTTTTAATTTTTTCAATACTACTCAAACAAATGGTAAGATTTTCCTTGCTGTTTTTACACTCAAAACCTAGTTTTTCAAGTATTTTTTTAAGATTTTGCATTTGAGCTTCAAACTCAAGTCTATTGGGTAAATTTTGCACTTCTTTATTTTTAACACTTTGTGCAATCTTTTCTGTCTGTCTAACATTTAATTTTTGCCCTATAATGCTATCTACTATAACCTTTTCATCATCCTTATTAAGCCCGACAAGCACCTTAGCATGACCTTGTGAAAGCTTACCCTGGGCTATTAATTTTTGAGTTTTTTCATCTAAATTTAAAAGCCTTAGTGTATTTGTTATTTGAGTTCTTGATTTATGTATGAGAGTAGATAAATTCTCTTGTGTTATTTTATATTCTTCAATCAAACTTTTATAAGAATGTGCTAATTCTATAGGATTTAAATTTTCCCTTTGTATATTTTCAATCAAGGCAAGTTCTCTAAGCTTATCTTCTTTAGCATCGCAAATTATGGCCGAAATTTTTTTGAGGCCTAAAATTTTACTAGCCCTAAGTCTTCTTTCACCCGCTACAAGTGTGAAATCTGTACCATTTTTTACTACAATTATAGGTTGGATTAAGCCGTGTTCTTTGATTGATTGGGCAAGTTCATTTAAGGCTTCTTCATTGAAATTTTTACGAGGTTGAAAAGGATTTGTCTTAATTTTAGCGATTGAAAGTTCTATAATCTCTTTTTTATCAAGTCCTAATTCTTTGCTATAAACTGCATCCATATCACCTAATATAAAACTTAAGCCTTGTTCTTTATTTAAACCCATTTTCTTAACCTAAAATAGAATATGCCAAATTTTGATAAGCAACAGAACCGGGCGATTTAATATCAAATAAAATAATAGGCTTACCATAACTTGGGCTTTCAGCTAGTTTTATATTGCGAGGAATGATTATAAATTCATCTTTTTTACTATTGTCAAGTCTAAATAATTGGTCTGTAAAATTTTGTTTAATATCAGCAACCACGTCTTTTGAAAGATTATTCTGAGCACTAAACATAGTAGGCAAAAAGCCACGAATTTTGAGCTTTGGATTTAGAGTTCGTTTTATAATTTTAATCGTATTTAATACCATTGCTACGCCTTCAAGTGCATAAAATTCACATTGTATAGGAATGATAACGCTATCACTTGCAACAAAGGCGTTTATTGTAATATTTCCTAGTGCTGGGGGCGAATCGATAATTATAAAATCATACTCGTCAATCACTTCTTTTAATTGATTTTTTAAAACTAGTTTTGTTTCATTATCTTTACTTTCGGCAAGTTCTTGTTCAATGCCTACTAAACCTATATTTGAGGGTGCAAGGTGAAGTTGAGGAAGTTCTGTTTTAAGGATAATATCAGAAAGTTTTTTCTTGTCTATGAAAACATGATAAATATTATATTCATAAGTGCTTCTTTTAAAGCCAAGCCCTGTTGTAGCATTTGCTTGAGGGTCTACATCAACAAGTAAAACTTTTTTTTCAGCCACGGCCAAAGAAGCAGCTAAATTTACTGCTGTAGTCGTTTTTCCAACACCACCCTTTTGATTTGCAATAGTAATAATCTCACTCATCTTAAACTATATACCCTCACATTATCTAATAAAATTGATCCATCCTCATAGAGCAAAACATTATCTAATGGATATTTTTTGCCCTTGTAATGAACACTAAATTTTCTTGATTTTTCAAATTCTAGCACATATTTATTAAAAATATCTTTCCATTGAATTTTTTCATCTAAATATTTTACAAAATCATGCACAAGTTCCTTTAAATCAATCTCTATATCTAAAATTCCTGCACCATTTGGGGCCTTTTTTAAATTTAAACCAACTCCAACTATAACAAAATTTTTTATCTTTGAACTCATGAGCCCACCTACCTTTAAATCATCTATATAAAGGTCATTTGGCCATTTAAGCCATACATTTGAACCCTTTTTTGCAAGGCATTCTTTTAATAAAAAAGCAAAATAAATACTAGCTGAACTTAATTTTAAATCCTTGCTTAAATCATCTTCTTTTATACAAAAAGAAAGGTGTAAATTTCCCTTAAAGCTAGTCCATAAATTTTCTCTACTACCTATGCCACTACTTTGTTCTAAGGCATAAATGGCAGTATTTTGTGTAATTTTATTTTGTCTAATTTGTTCGCATAAAAAAATCTGAGTAGAAGGTAAATTTTCAACACAAATTATCTTCATTTTTAAGCCTTTTTCCATTTAAAAACACTCTAGCATCTAAAATTTTTTTACCACTTTCTTGTATTTTTTTTATCCTTAATGTCCCTTTTTTACAAGCTAATAAAAAAGAATCTTTTTCAAGGGCTAAAATTTTACCCATTTTTTCATGTTCTTTTTCATCTATAAATTCTATATCTATAAATTTTAAGCCATTTTCTAAAAAAATACCTGGCCAAGGTGTAAAGGCTAAAAATTTTTGATAAAGTTCTTTTGCATTTTGCAAACTTACAAGCCCATCTTCTTTTTTTATCTTAGTACAATACGATGCCCTTGTGTTATCTTGTTTTATAGGGTTTAGGTTATTAAAATTACAAAGTACCTCTTTGCAAAGTATGCTTGCTAAATTTGCTAAATCATTAAAAACTTCTTTTGCATTTTTACCCCTAATATCACATTCAACGCTTTTTAAAATATCTCCTTCATCAAGCCTTTCATTCATTAACATAGCACAAACGCCACTTTTTTCATCACCATTTAAAATAGCACTTTGTATAGGACTTGCCCCTCTATATTTTGGAAGCAAAGAAGCGTGTAAATTTATGCAAGGGGCGATTTGCAAAACAGCCTTTGGTAAAATTTTTCCATAAGCAGCAACTACTATAAAATCAGGCTTAAAAGCCTTAATTTTAACTATTAATTCATCATTATTAAAATTTTTTGGCGTAAAAATGGGTACTTCTTTTAAATTATGCAAGGCATAATCCTTAACAGCACTAGGGCTTAAAATTTGCTTTCTACCTACCTTTTTATCACTTTGTGTAAGAATTGCCTTAATATTATAACCAACTAAGCCTTGCAAGATTTGCACAGCAAAATCAGGAGTCCCCATAAAAATAATATTCATTTAAACCTACCATTAGTTAAATTAATCCATGTCAAGTACTGCACCCTTACTAGCATTACTTACTAGTTTTTGATACATTTTTAACCATCTTGAATTTAGATTTTTTTCTGGTATTTTAAATTCTTTTTTTCTTTTTTTAATCTCACTTTCGTCTAAACGAGCATTTATTGTATAAGAATCAACATCAATATCTATAATATCACCATCCCTTAAAAGTCCTATTAAACCAGACTCAGCAGCCTCAGGGCTAATGTGACCTATACAAAGACCCCTTGTAGCCCCACTAAATCTACCATCGGTTATTAAAGCTACATCACTTCCAAGACCCATTCCCATTAATAAACTAGTAGGACTTAGCATTTCTTGCATACCAGGGCCTCCCTTTGGCCCTTCATAGCGAATTACGCATACATCACCCTTTTTAACTGAACCCTTTATAATGCCCTTTATTGCCTCGTCCTGTGAATTAAAACAAACAGCCTTGCCACTAAATTTACGCTCTCCCATAATACCAGCAGTTTTTACAACACAACCTTGTAAGGCTAAATTTCCAAATAAAATAGCAAGACCTCCTACCTTTGAATAGGCATTGTCTATTTTTCTAATCACTTCTTTATTATGAGTTGTAGCATTTTTAATTCTTTCTCTTATACTTTCGCCAGTTATTGTTAATGCATCAAGTTCTAATAAATTTTCACTTTGCAGAGAAATTTCTTTCATTACAGCATTTACGCCACCGGCCTCATGTATATCACTCATTACAACGCTAGGTAAAGAAGGGGCTATCTTAGCAATATGGGCTGTTTTTTTGCTAATCTCATTTAAACTAGCTATATCTAGGGCACAACCTGCCTCTCTTGAAATTGCAAGCATGTGTAAAATCGTATTTGAACTTCCACCCATAGCCATATCAACAACCATAGCATTTTTAACGGCTTTTTCATTTATAATATTTTTTATTTTAAATTTATCATCTAAGGCAATCTCACAAATTCTTTTTGCTGCCTTTCTAAGCAATTCTTCTCTTTGTGGGGTTAGGGCTAAGATAGTCCCATTTCCTTCTAAGGCAATTCCCATGGCTTCGCACAATGTATTCATAGAATTTGCTGTAAACATACCACTACAACTACCTCCTCCAGGACAGGCCTTGCACTCAATATCCTTTAAGGTATCTTCATCTATTTTATTTACTTCAAAGGCCCCAACAGCTTCAAAAACGCTATTTAAGGTAAGTTTTTCTCCACTTTTACTATAACCAGCACTCATAGGACCACCACTTACAAAGATAGTAGGTACATTTACCCTTAATGCACCCATAAGCATTCCAGGGGTTATTTTATCGCAGTTTGGAATACAAATAAGGGCATCTAGTTGGTGAGCGTTCATCATAGTTTCTATAGAATTTGCTATAAGTTCGCGACTTGGCAAAGAATAAAGCATACCCCCATGCCCCATAGCAATGCCATCATCAACGCCTATAGTGTTAAATTCAAAGGGCACACAGCCATTTTTTTTAATCTCATCCTTTATAATTTTTGCATAATCATTTAAAAAAAAGTGACCAGGTATTATATCTATATAGGAATTGGCTACTGCTATAAAGGGCTTATTAAAATCTTCATCCTTTAAGCCACAAGCCCTTAATAAAGAGCGATTTGGGGCCTTTAAATGTCCTTTTTTTATCGCATCACTTCTCATAATTTATCCTTTTTTAATCAAATATTACAAAGCCATCATCTTCGTGTTTATGTATGTTTTCTTGGCTTTCGTTTGTGCTTGTTTCTACAGCTTTAACATTTTCTTCATCAAAGCTATTATCTATATTAAATTCAGCATAACCTTCCTCGTTTTGTGTTTCACTACCTTCAAAGCCTGTAGCCTTTGGCATATTTTCATAAAGGCTTTTTAAAGTACTTTTATAAAAGGATAAAAAGCTTTTATCTATCTCAAAGGCAGGTCTTTCTAAGCCCTTATTTAACTGAGTTGGCACAGAAGAAAGCGTGGTTTTAAACATGTTTACTCCTTCTGTGCTTTTTATAGGATATACAAGTTCTACATTAGAATCAAGTTGGGTATTGCTTTTAATATTTGTCGCACTTTGAGGCTTATTTGCGTTGATAAAATCAATATGTCCTTCAAATCTAAGTCCTAAATTTGAAGTTATTGACTCGCCACTTAGCCATTGTTCACTTTTTTGGGCGTTACTTTCATCAATATAAATTGTAATATTACTTGTAAGCTTATAATGAGGGTTGGAATTGCTTAACTCATAGCCCTTTAAGGCGATAATATTTTTCATTTGTTCTTCTAAATTTTGCTTTAAAAGTTCTATTTCTTCATCTATCCTTATCCTTAAAACAGAATTTTCAAAATAATCAGTGTAGTTGTTGTTTCTTTCTATGTTTATTTCTTGTAAAGCTACCCGGGCACCTGAACTTACAGGCTTTATATCAGGATTAACTTGAGGCTTGAAATTTGGCATAGAAACATTTACAAAGGTAGAACTAGCACCTCCACACGCTGCGAAAAATAAGGAAATCACTAAAGACAAAGAGCTTATAATGAGCAGATATTTTTTCATTTGCTAAACCTTTTTTAGAAATTTTTGTGAAATTATAACAAGTTAAAGTTTTTTTGCTATATTTTTACAAAATTTTTTGGAAAAGATTGTGAATTTTTGGCAAAATATTTATTCAAATTTCGATGTAGTAGCGTTTTCTATATTTGGTTTTAAGGTTCATTGGTATGGCATTATGTATGTTATTGCCTTACTTTTAGCCTTGGTTTTGGGAAAATTCTTTGTTAAGAAATTTAAGATTAATATTAGCAATGCTATGCTTGATAATTATTTTGTATGGGTAGAAATTGGCGTAATCTTAGGGGCTAGACTTGGTTATATTTTAATTTATGATGATAATACCCTTTGGTATCTAACAAGACCTTGGGAAATTTTTAATCCCTATCATAATGGCGAATTTGTAGGAATTCGTGGCATGAGTTATCATGGGGCAGTGCTTGGATTTTTTATAGCAACCTTTGCCTTTTGTAAAAGACACAAACAAGATGCTTGGCTATATTTAGACTTAGTGGCCTTAAGCGTACCTTTGGCGTATTTTTTTGGTAGAATTGGAAATTTTTTAAATCAAGAATTATTTGGACGTGTTACTGATGTAGCCTGGGGCATTTATGTAAATGATGTTTTAAGGCATCCATCACAACTTTACGAGGCCATTTTAGAAGGTCTTGTGGTTTTTGTCTTTATTTATTTAATTAAAATTAAACAAAATTTTAAAGGTGAGTTAATAATAGCATATGCCGGACTTTATTCATTAGCTCGTTTTATCTGTGAATTTTATAGGGAACCTGATTTTGGTATGGGATTTGTATGGCTTAATTTTAGCATGGGTCAAGTGCTTAGTTTACTAATGTTTTTTTGTGCAATGTTACTTTATGTTCACCTAAAATTTAAAAAACAAGGGATTTAATTTATATTAAAGGCTAATGTAATATAATACTTACATTTTCAAACATTAATTTTAAGGAGTAAAGATGAGTACTCAGCTTATCGAAGGATATTTTGGTAAGTCGCTTGAGGGTAAAAAAAGTAGAATACCTGCAAGATTAGACTTTATCCAAAGTGCTACTGGCCTTTTCTTAGGGCTTTTTATGTGGATACATATGATTTTTGTATCGACTATTTTAGTTAGCGAAGAGTTTTTTAATTCTGTTGTTCATGTTTTAGAATTAAAATTTGTTTATGATAACCCTGTTATGAGTTATGTAACCTCGTTTTTAGCAGCCTGTGTTTTAATCATATTTATTATACATGCTTGTTTGGCGATGAGAAAATTTCCTATAAATTATCGTCAATACCAAATTCTAAGAACACATACTAAAAAGATGAAACATAGCGATACTTCACTTTGGTGGGTTCAAGCTTTCACAGGTTTTATAATGTTCTTTCTTGGTTCTGCGCACCTAGTTATTATTATTACAAATGCTGATAAAATCACAGGTGAGCTATCAGGTGCTAGAGTTGTAAATCATTTTATGTGGTTATTTTATATAGTTTTACTTCTTTGCGTTGAATTTCATGGTAGTATAGGTCTTTATAGACTTTGTGTTAAATGGGGTTGGTTTGAAGGAAAAGATACAAAACAAAGCCGTAAAAAGTTAAAAGCTGCAAAATGGATTATAGGTATTATTTTCTTGGTTTTAGGAATTTTAAGTCTTGCAGCCTTTGCAAAAATCGGTTATTCAAATTTATATTAATGGAGCAAATTTATGAATATACAATATAGTGATGCTTTGATAATAGGTGGAGGTTTAGCAGGTCTTCGTGCAGCCATTGAAGTAGCAAAAAGTGGTCAAAGTGTAACACTTTTGAGTATTTGTCCTGTTAAAAGGTCGCACTCAGCAGCTGTTCAAGGTGGTATGCAAGCAAGTTTAGGAAATGGAGCTAAGGGAGAGGGTGATAATGAGGATCTACACTTTGCCGACACGGTAAAAGGTTCGGATTGGGGATGCGACCAAGAAGTAGCTAGAATGTTTGCACAAACTGCCCCAAAAGCAGTACGTGAATTAGCCTCTTGGGGTGTGCCTTGGACTAGAGTTACAAAGGGTCCAAGAACGGTTGTTATTAACGCACAAAAAACCGTTATCGAAGAAAAAGAAGCCTCTCATGGACTTATAAATGCAAGGGATTTTGGTGGTACTAAGAAATGGAGAACTTGTTATATAGCCGATGCGACAGGGCATTGTATGCTTTATGGCGTAGCAAATGAGGCCATTAAACACCAAGTAAAGATTATAGATAGAATGGAAGCAGTACGCATTATGCACGATGGCAAAAAATGCTTAGGTGTAATAGCTAGAGATTTAACAAATGGTCAATTAATTGCTTATATAGCAAGAGGGACAATGTTAGCTACTGGTGGGTATGGTAGAATTTATAAACAAACTACAAATGCAGTTATTTGTGAAGGAACAGGTGCAGCTATAGCACTTGAAACAGGGCTTTGCAGACTTTCAAATATGGAAGCAGTGCAATTTCACCCAACTCCTATTGTACCGAGTGGAATTTTACTTACTGAGGGCTGTCGTGGAGATGGTGGAATTTTGCGTGATGTTGATGGTTATCGCTTTATGCCTGATTATGAACCTGAAAAAAAAGAACTTGCAAGTAGAGATGTCGTAAGTCGTCGCATGATGGAACATATTCGTAAGGGTAAGGGTGTAAAAAGTCCTTATGGAGATCACTTATGGCTTGATATTTCAATACTTGGCCGTGCTCATATTGAAAGAAATTTACGCGACGTACAAGATATATGTAAAACCTTTAATGGCATAGACCCAGCAGATGAGGGTCCAAAGGGTTGGGCTCCTGTTTTACCTATGCAACATTATTCAATGGGTGGAATTCGCACTAAGCCAACAGGTGAAAGCCAATGGTTAAATGGTCTTTTTGCTTGTGGTGAGGCAGCTTGTTGGGATATGCATGGCTTTAATCGTTTAGGTGGAAATTCTTGTGCTGAAACGGTTGTAGCTGGTATGATTATAGGTGATTATTTTGCTGATTATTGTAAGAATAATGGCGAGGTGGTTGATACAAATATAGTAAAAGATTTTTTAAGCAAAGAATATCAATATCTTAAATCATTAACTACTAAGGAAGGAAAATATAATGTTTTTGAGATAAAAAACAGAATGAAAGAGTTAATGTGGGATAAGGTAGCTATATTTAGAACAGGACAGGGCTTACAAGAAGCAGTTAATGAACTTGAAGAACTTTATAAGCATTCTTTAGATGTTAAGGTTCATAGTAAAGAATTAGACACTGCAAACCCTGAACTTGAAGAAGCTTACAGGGTGCCTAGAATGCTAAAAGTTGCACTTTGCGTTGCTAAGGGTGCACTAGATAGGACTGAAAGTCGTGGGGCACATTATAGAGAAGATTATACAAAAAGAGATGACTTAAATTGGTGTAAAAGAACACTTACTTATTGGGTTGAGGGTGAAACTATGCCAAGGGTTGAGTATGATGAACTTGATATTATGAAAATGGAAATGCCACCGGCCTTTCGTGGATATGGTGCAAAGGGTAATATCATAGAAAATCCTTTAAGTGAAAAACGTCAAGCAGAAGTTGATGCGATTCGTGAAAAAATGGAAAGTGAGGGCAAAAGCCGACAAGAAATTCAACACGCTTTAATGCCTTATGAACTTCAAGCAAAATATAAAGCATTAAATCAAAGAGTAGGAGTAGATTATGAGTAGAACATTAAAAATTAGGGCTTTTAAATATAATCCTTTAAGCAAAATTTCTAAGCCACATTTTGTGACCTATGAACTTGAGGAGACTCCTTTTATGACAGTCTTTGTTTGTCTTACTACAATTCGCGAAAAAATGGATGCTGATTTGAGTTTTGACTTTGTTTGTCGTGCTGGTATTTGTGGAAGTTGTGCGATGATGATTAATGGCGTTCCTAAACTTGCTTGTAAGACCTTGACAAAGGATTATCCTGATGGCGAGATTGAATTAATGCCTATGCCAGCGTTTAGACACATTAAGGATTTAAGCGTTAATACGGGTGAGTGGTTTGAGGCTATGTGTAAGAGAGTTGAAAGCTGGGTTCATAATGATAAAGAAGTTGATATTTCTAAGCTAGAAGAGCCAATCGACCCTGCTGTTGCTTATGAAACCTTTGAACTTGATAGATGTATAGAGTGTGGAATTTGCGTTGCAAGTTGTGCTACAAAATTGATGAGACCAAATTTCATAGCTGCTACTGGGCTTTTAAGAACAGCTAGATATTTGCAAGACCCACATGATCATAGAAGCATAGAAGATTTTTATGAATTAGTTGGTGATGATGATGGAGCATTTGGTTGTATGTCCTTGTTAGCTTGTGAGGATAACTGTCCTAAATCTCTACCTTTGCAAAGTAAAATTGCTTACATGAGAAGACAACTTGTTTCACAAGCTAATAAATAAAATTTCCCCTATTTTTAGGGGGAATTCTTAATGAACTTACAAGAGTTTTTACAACAAACTTGGCAAAATCGCTTACAATTTTTAGATATAAATGCTAATTTTAAGTGTGACCTTGATATTTCAGAATGTGCCATAATTTTAAGTGCAAATTTACAAAATTATGAAAGATATTTTTTATTACAAGAATTTAAAAACATTTTTCAAAAAATAGGATGCAGGGTTGATATTTTTGAACTTCAAAACACTCAACTTTGCCTTATAAAGCTTATAAAAGAAGGTTTTTTAGATAAAAATGATTTATTAAAGGCGTTAAAAATTTTAGAAAATGTTTCAAATAATATTTTAATAAGTGAATTTTTACAAAAATTAGAAGTTAATAAAATCGATAAAAAAGCCGAATTTAAAGCAAGTTTTAAAGAACTTGATAGTATAAATTTAAAATTACAAGAACTTAGCTTAAGTGAAAATACAAAACAAAGATTGCAAAGTACGTTACATAAATTTAAAAATTTAGAATTTAACATAGCTATTACAGGCGTTATGAATGCTGGTAAATCAAGCCTTTTAAATGCTTTATTAAAAGAAGATTTTTTAGGCGTTTCTAATATACCTGAAACTGCAAATTTAACCATTTTAAAATATGGGGATTCTAATATAGCTAAAATTTATTTTTGGAATGAAAATGAATGGGAAAATATAATAAAATCGGCTAAGTTTAGTGACGAGTTAAATGATTTTGTTTTGAAGTTAGAAAAAGAAGTAAATATAAAAGATTATGTATTTAAAGAAAATAAAATACAAGAAATTCCAATAAATACTTTAAAGGATTTTAGCAGTGCTAAAAATAAGCTATCAGCTCTTATTAAAAAGATCGAACTTTACACAAATTTAGAATTTTTACAAAATAATATCTCAGTAGTTGACACTCCGGGGCTTGATGATATAGTGGTTCAAAGGGAGATTGTCACAAATGAGTATTTAAAAGAAAGCGATTTTTTAATACACCTTATGAATGCAAGTCAAAGTCTAACGCAAAAAGATAGCGAATTTTTAATAAATTGTTTGTTAAATTCTCGCTTAAATAAATTCTTAATAGTACTTACCAAGGCTGATTTATTAAGTCAAAATGAACTTGATGAAGTGATAGAATATACTAAAAATAGCCTTCAAAATAGACTTGAAGCAGTTGATATAAATTTAGTAGAAAAGATTGATTTTTTATGTGTTAGTGCAAAAAAGGCTAGTGATTTTTATCAAAAAAAGGCTAATGAAAATTCTTTAAAAGAAAGCAAAATGCTAGAATTTGAAGAATATTTATTTAATGCCCTTTATGGAGGGCAAAAAAGCAAAATTGCCCTAAATGCTTATAAAAAAGAACTTTTACTAGAATTAAATGCCCTTATTGAAGAATATGAACTTGCAAATAAATTATTAAAGGATAAAAGTGCGAATTTAAGCCTTGAAAATGAGAATTTATTAAAGGAATTTAAGGAACAAAAAAAGGCCTTAGAATCTGCAAAAAACGAGATTAAATTTAGTAAGGATAAGTTAGAAAATATCCAAAGTGGGATTGAAAATTTATTATTACTTTTGGCTAAAAAGCTTAAAGAAAGGCTTGTTGACGAGCTTAGCTATATTAAAAATAATGCTAAAAAGCTTAATTTAGCCCGTATTTTAAATATTATTGATATTTGCGTAAAAGATGGGATAAATGATATTTTAAGAGAGGTTAAGTTTGAAAATTTAAAAAAGATTGATGATATAAAGACAAAATTAAGCATTGAGTATAAATTCTTGCAAGATGATTTTGATAACGGCTTTGAAGCCTTTAAAGACGGTATTTCTAAAAATATTGATAATATATTTTCAGGAGAAAAATTCGCCCTTTTAAGAATGCAAATTTCAAAATTGTGTGAGCAAAAAATGGAACTTTTCATGCTTGAAAAAGAACTTGATACTATGATTTTACAGGGTTTCAAGGATTTTGAATTAAATAAAATGCTTGATAGCTTAAATATAAATTCCACCTTTTTTAATTTTTTAAATGAAAAATTGCAACATTTTGAAAAAATGCAAAATGAAAAATTACAAAATTTACAAGCCTTGCTTTCAAATTTAAATAATGAAAATGTAAATTTTACCAGTGCCTACGAAGAAAATAACGAAAAAATAGCTCTTTTAAATCAGCTAAAAATAGGACTTTTAAATGCAAATTAAAATTTTAAATGACTTTATAAACGCTTATAATAATGCCTTTGAAGTAAAATTTGATGAAAGCTTTAAGGGGCAGATTAACGCCCTTTGCAAAAGATTAAAAGAACCCTTTATGCATCTTAGTAAGGCTATGACTGATGAATTAGACGAACTTCTTTTTAGCCTTGATAAAAATGTAAATATAGCAATCATAGGTCAATTTTCAAGTGGAAAATCAAGCCTTTTAAATTTGTTATTAAAAAAAGAATGTCTTCCAACAGGCGTTATCCCCGTTACCTTTAAGCCTACTTTTTTGCACTTTGGAAAGGATTATTTTTTAAGAATTAAATTTAAAGATGGTAGTGATAAGGTAACCGATATTAGCGAGTTAGCAAGTTATACAGACCAAAGACAAAGCAATAAAGAAGCAACCTCTTTGCACATTTATGCCCCTGCAACAATCTTGCAAGAAATCACCCTTGTAGATACCCCAGGCCTTAATGCAAACGATACAGACACACTTACAACTATGAAAGAATTATCAAACACTCACGCTGTAGTGTGGCTAAGTTTGATTGACAATGCAGGTAAAAAAAGCGAAGAAGATGCTATAAAGGCAAATTTAGAACTTTTAGGGGGTCAAAGCATTTGCGTTTTAAATCAAAAAGATAAGCTAAATGAAAGTGAGCTTAATAATGTTTTAAACTATGCAAAGGGCGTTTTTAATCAATATTTTAAAGAAGTAATTGCCATTTCTTGCAAAGAGGCAAAAGAAGAAAAAAGCTATGAAAAATCAAATTTTCCTTTGCTTTTAAAATATTTTGAAAATTTGGATAAAAAAAGCTTGAAAGAAAATTTTACCAAGAGAAAAATGCTTTATTACACTCAAATTTTAGAAAATGAAACAAGGCTTTTTGAAGAGGTTTTTACGCGTTTACAAAATGAATTTAAAGACTTTGAAAGCTATTTAAAAGAGTATTTTAAAAATTTGCTTGAAAGGGTAGAAATTTTAAGTCACCAGCTTTTAGATAAGCTTAAAAGCATAAGTGAGCGAATAAGTACGGAGATTTTTTCTTATGTAAAGGAAAAGGACGCTCATTTTTACAAAGAGGCTAAGGGCTTTTTAAAAAATGGCTTATTTATTAAATATGATTACAAAAGTCCTTATATATCAAGTGATGATGCCTTTTTGGCTATGTTTTACAATTCTGATATTATGAGTAAGGAATTTAAAAAAACGAAAAATGAATTAGGTATTTCTTTTGAAAATTTAAAAAGCGATTTAAGGCAAGGTTTTGAGAAATTACATAAGGATATCTTGCTTTTTAAGGCTAGGTTTTCAAATTTGCAAAAGGATAATTTTTTGCAAAGCGAGATTAATTTTAGCGAACTTAGGGCCTTTGCAAATGCAAGTGATGAGTATTTTTTAAAGGACTTTGAAAAGGCTTTATTTAAGCATTGTTTAGAAATCGATATCTTTTTTGAAAAACTGAATTTAAAGGCCTTTGCAAATTATGAAAATGCTACAAAATTAAGTCTTAGTTTTTTTAGTAGAAAGATTAATGAAAGCAGAGCATTTTACGAGCTAGACAGCACGCAATTTTCACTTTTTTATCCTAAAAAAAGTGAAATTTATGAAAGGGTTTTAACCGAGTTAAATGTATATGAATTTGAAGCCTTGCTTATATCTAAGCCAGTTATTACTAAGATTATTAAGTCTTTTTTTAATGAAAATTTTGATATTATTAGTCAGAAAAATTCCTTTATAGATGAGAAAAAAAGCGAATTAAATAAAAGATTAAGCTTGATTTTAAGTATAAAAAAAGACTTGGAGAACTTATAAATGCGAATTTTGCTTTTGTTATTTTTAAGCATTTTTGCCTTTGGAGATATAAACGAGGCCATGAAATTTTATGATAAAAACAATTTTGTAAAGGCCTATGAAATTTTTGATTATCTTTGCGAAAAGGGCAGTGCAAAGTCTTGTTTTTTCTTAGCTTACATGAATGAAAATGGCCAAGGCGTTAGTAAAAATATAACAAATGCAAATAAATTTTATGAAAAATCTTGTCGTTTTGGACTTGCTAAGGCTTGTTCAAATTTAGCTATTAATTTAAGAAGTGAGAGCAAGGAAAATGAAGCTCTTTTGCAGTTTCACAATGCTTGTAAGCTAAATGATACGCAAAGTTGTAACACTTTAGGGCTTTTTTATGAAAAGGAAAAAGATGGGGAAATGGCTATTTATTTTTATCACACTTCTTGTAATCTAAAAGATGGTAGGGCTTGTTATAAACTAGCTTCTATTTATGAAAATGGGACACTAGTTAGGCAGAATCTAAAAACTGCCCTTAGTTATTACTCAAAGTCTTGTAGTTTAGATTTTGGAGAGGCTTGTTATTTATTGGGTCGTTATTATCAAAAAGAAAAAAACGAGATAAATATGGCAAAAAGATACTTTGCTATGGGTTGTGATAAAAGACATGAGCAATCTTGTGCTATTTATAAGGAGTTAAATAGTAAGGATATTAAATTATATTAAGGAATAAAATGAGTTTTGCAGTTTTAATGGCAAGTGATGAAAATTTAGACTTTGCTGTGGCAAATGTTATAGTAGGGCTTAAAAGGTATAATAAAAAGGATATTACAAAGATTATTGTAATGTATGATGGTATAAGTGAGCAGATTCAAAGGCAGATTGAAAGCATTTGGCCGGGAGTGGTTGAGTTTAGATATTATGGTATACAAGATTTTAAAAAAGATTATCCGGGGGATATAGATAAAATTCCTTGGCCAGATAATAAAAGATGGGGCAATGGATATATACTGTATGCTAAATTTTATATTTTTGAACTTTTAAAAGAATTTGATAGCGTTTTATGGCTTGATAGCGATATGTTAGTAACCCGTGATATCTTTGATAGAGCCCTTAGCTTTGATTATGACATGGGGGGGCTTTTATGGAAAAAAATGCATATATCACAAAGCCGTATCTTAAAAGCCTTGGTATAAAGGGCGAAAATATAAATCCAAATGGTGGACTCTTTCATTTAAACAAATCCTTACTAGAAAAAACACAAAATAATTTAACTAAAGAATGATTTGAAAATTTACGTTTTATTTTTGAAGTACAAAGACATCATGATTTATGCCTAAGCGATGAATCACCCTTTGGGGTTTTAATTGATAAATATAAGTTAAATACTAAACATTTATTTCCATTTGCAAATGTTAATCCAGTATTTAGTAGTGCAAGTAGCGATATTTGGCATTTATCAGGATTTGCGAATAAACCTTGGAGAAACAAGGATATACTATTTTGCCTTTACGAATGTATGGTAAATTACAAAATTTGCGTTAATGAATTTGGCTTTATTGATAGACTTGATTTAATTGACATTGATTTACAAGAAAGCAAAATGTATAAACTTTTATCTTATATAAATAAAGAAAAACTTGATTTAGAAGCCATTAAACAACTAAGGGCTAATCCAAATATAGCACAACAAAAGGACTTAGAAGAATTAAGATTATTTAAGGCAAAACGCGAATTTAAAGAACTTCAAACGATAGCCCTTAAAAAAGAACTAAATAAAAAATATCAAAATTTAAATGTCAATCTTAGCATTTCACAAGATATTAAAACAAACGCTGTAGCAAGGGTTAAAAACCAGCTCTCATATAAGCTTGGTTTTGTAATGATACAAAATTCAAAATCCCTCATGGGTTTCATAAGATTGCCTTTCGTGCTAAGTTATATTTACACACTTCACAAAGAAGAAAGTGCTAAATTTAAACTAGCTACTCAGCAGCACAAGCACATTTTATCACCACTTGAAAGCTATGCAAATTACGAAGATGGTTTAAAATGCAAAGAACATTTAAGCTATAAACTAGGTCAAGGCTTTATCAAAGCCTATAAATACTGGTATCTTGGGGGTTTAATAAAATTTGTCTTAATAGATATATTTTTAATAAAAAGAAAATTTAAGAAAAGGTACTAATCACCTTTTCAAGACAAATTCCCTCCCTTAAACCTTCATCAACTACTATAATCTTTTCATTTTCTAAAAGGGAGTAAAATAAAAAGCAACCTGCTACGAGATAATTTTTTCTCATGGACCCGACCCATTTTTTAGCCTCGTTTTCACTCATGGACCAAATTTTAAGCCCTAGATATAAAAAATCATTTTTGCTTAAACTTTTACCATTTATTAAATTTGAATCATACTCATCATATCTTAGCCCTTGTTTTAAAGAGACTAAAGTAGTAGGAACGCCCGAGTTTAAAACTATATTTTTACACTTCATTTTATGAATCATTTTTTTCATAAATTTTACCTCTTCAAAGGCTTTAAATGCAAGGTTTAAAAGCTTTTTATCTTTTATCACAGCTTGTAATTTAAGCCTTTTATTTTTTGTATTTTTTAAAAAAGGACATTTTAAAGCACTTTGCATTACTAGGGGGTTTTCAATAGCCCTTTCATAAAAGCTAATAATGCCAAAATCAAAGCTTTGAAAATAGTTTTTAAAAGTAAACTCACATGACGCCCCACCTAAATCAATAAAGCCAAACTCACCACTCATTTTTAAATTTCTAAGCCCAAATTTCATACCCAAAATGCTTAATCTTGCCTCAGTTTTTGCGTCAATTGTCTTAAAATTTATATCAAATTCATTTTTTAAATTTTCAAAAATTTCATTTGTATTATTAGCCTTACGAAAGGCAGCAGTAGCAAAGGCTCTAGCATTTTTTAAATCATATTTTTTAAGCTTTGTAAGGGCATTTTTAAGTCTTAAAATAGCCTCATCTCCTATTTTGCCACTTTCATTAAGATTTTTAGCAGCCCCAATTATAAATTCAAAACTATCAATTTTTTTAAAATTTTCATCCATTACAACGCCACGCATAGTATTTGAACCCAAATCAATCCCAAGCATAAACTTTTCCTTTAAATTTTTTAGTATAATAGCAAAAATTTTTAAAGGAAAATTAATGTTTTTAGGTGTAAATATCGACCACATTGCCATTTTAAGACAAGCAAGAATGGTAAATGACCCAGACCTTTTAAAAGCAGCTTTTATATGCGAAAATTTGTGCGAACAAATCACTATACATTTAAGAGAAGACCGTCGCCATACCCAAGATTTTGATTTAATAAATTTAATTAAATTTTGCAAATTACCTATAAATTTAGAATGTGCTTGTGTGGATGAAATTATAAATTTAGCTACGACTTTAAGACCTAGCAGGGTTACTTTGGTGCCTGAAAAAAGAGAAGAATTAACAACTGAGAGTGGTTTAAATTTAGACAATAAAGACCTTGTTTTAAGCATTGAAAAATTACAAAATGCTGGCATTGAGATATCTTTATTTATCAATCCAAATTTAAAGGATATTAAAAAGGCATTTGCATTAAAAGCCCAGTTTATTGAACTTCATACAGGTAATTATGCAAATTTATATAATGCCTTATTTACAAATATCAATAATACAGCTTTTGCATTAGATGAGCTTAAACTTTCAAAATTTGAGCTTAAACAAAGACTTAAAGATGAATTAAATAAGCTTAAAATTTGTGCAAAAGAGGCCAAAAGCTTGGGTTTAAAAGTAGCTGCTGGACATGGTTTAAATTATCATAATGTAAAAGAAATAGTTAAAATCAATGAAATTTGTGAGTTAAATATAGGCCAAAGCATAGTTGCAAGGGCTATTTTTGTAGGGCTTAAAGAAGCGATTTTAGAAATGAAGGCCTTGCTTAAAAGATGAAAAAAATAGCCATTAGCATAGGCGATATAAACGGCATTAGCGTCGAACTTTTAGCAAAAACTCACAAGGAACTTTGCAAGATATGCATCCCTTTTTATTTTGTGCATAAAAATTTATTAAAACAAGGTTTAAAACTTGCAAATTTAGGGCTTAAAAATGTTAATTTAGTGGAATTTCACAAGGGCGTAAATGATAGTTTTAAACTAATCAAAAAGGGCAAGAAATTTAATATTTATTCTTATACAAGTGCTATAAACTTTGAAGTTTGCAGAGATTTTAAAATAAGACCTGGACAGGTTAGCGAACAAAGTGGAATGTATTCTTTTTTAAGCTTTGTAGCAGCAAATAATTTTGTAGCAAAAAAACGTGCAAATGCCCTTGTAACCTTGCCTATAAATAAAGAAGCTTGGAGTAGGGCGAGTATCGAGTTTAAAGGGCATACTGAATTTTTAAGAAAATTTTATAATAAACAAGCCATTATGATGCTAGGTTGCAAGGAGTTATTTGTAGGGCTTTTTACTGAGCATATTGCCTTAAATGAAGTAAGTTCAAAGATTGAATTTAAGGCATTGTGTGAGTTTTTTTATGATTTTTACAAAGAAAGCAAATTTAAAAAAATTGGTGTTTTAGGCTTTAATCCACATGCATCTGATAATGGAGTAATAGGTGGAAGAGAAGAACTCATCATAAAAAAAGCGATTAAGTTTACAAACGCTTATATAAATTTTTTAAACACAACAGGCGATACAAAAGAACTTAAAGAATTTTTAGATAATGAAAATTTACAAAATGAAATTATAAAGCATAAAAAAAATGTTTTTATCCCTTATCCATTGGTAGCAGATACAGCTTTTTTAAAGGCTAATTTAAAGCATTGCAATAGGCTTATTGCAATGTATCATGACCTAGGCCTTGCACCCTTAAAGGCCTTGTATTTTGAAAAAAGCATTAATGTAAGTTTAAATTTACCAATAATTCGCACAAGCGTAGACCATGGAACAGCATTTGATAAGGCATTTAAAGGACTTAAACTAAATACAAAAAGTTACAAGCAAGCAGTAAAATTTGCTATAAAGCTTTCAAGCAAATAGCTTTTAGGGCAACTTGATTTTTTTTTTTTTTTTTTTTTAATAAAATGCGTTTTCAAATTTTACAAAAAGGAGAAAACATGGACTCAAACATTGTACTTATGTCGCTACAAGATAAGATATCATCAGAAGGTGCTCCATTATTAAAAAGCAAGTTAGATAAGCTTTCACCACAACAAATGGAAGATTTTAATGTTAAATTGCCATTTTTAAATCTTAAAAATCCTATTATATGGCTTATCTTAGGTATTTTCCTTGGTACCCTTGGGGTAGATAGATTTTATAAAGGCGATATGGGATTAGGCGTTGCTAAATTATTTTTATGGTGGCTTACTTTGGGACTTTGGATATGGCTTGATTTTTTTGTATGGAAAGGTATTAAAAAAGATAATTTAAACAAAGTTTTAAAGGTTCTTTAATGCAAAGCCTCCAAGCTTTGTACTTATCCTATCAATCTTTATATCCTTAATTTTTCCCACTTCTATAAATTTATTAAATTTCAACTCACAAAAAAAACTTTTTCCAAATTCCCCACCTAACCCTTACCTTTTTAAACTCCATTTAAGAATAATTCTATATAATTTCACTTCGTTTCGTCAAAAAACACGAAACTCAAATCCAAAATAATTTTAGTATTGTTTTGAATTTTGTTCTTTAATTTAGTATTGTTATTTTTAAATCTTATTAGTCAATCTTTGAAATCTAAATAAGTGATCGATTGAGTCAGAGATAAGCTTTAAGCTTATAAATTTTCTTTGAAGTCTTTGAAAAAAGATTATAAAAGATTAAACTTTCTTTATTTTATGGAGAGTTTGATCCTGGCTCAGAGTGAACGCTGGCGGCGTGCCTAATACATGCAAGTCGAACGATGAAGCTTTTAGCTTGCTAGAAGTGGATTAGTGGCGCACGGGTGAGTAAGATATAGTTAATCTGCCTTTTGCTAGGGGACAACATTTAGAAATGAGTGCTAATACCCTATACTCCGTTTTATCACAAGATAAAATGGGAAAGTTTTTCGGCAAAAGATGAGACTATATAGTATCAGCTAGTTGGTAAGGTAATGGCTTACCAAGGCTATGACGCTTAACTGGTCTGAGAGGATGATCAGTCACATTGGAACTGAGACACGGTCCAAACTCCTACGGGAGGCAGCAGTAGGGAATATTGCGCAATGGGCGAAAGCCTGACGCAGCAACGCCGCGTGGAGGATGACACTTTTCGGAGCGTAAACTCCTTTTCTTTGGGAAGAATTCTGACGGTACCAAAGGAATAAGCACCGGCTAACTCCGTGCCAGCAGCCGCGGTAATACGGAGGGTGCAAGCGTTACTCGGAATCACTGGGCGTAAAGGGCGCGTAGGCGGATTATCAAGTCTCTTGTGAAATCTAGTGGCTTAACCATTAAACTGCTTGGGAAACTGATAATCTGGAGTGAGGGAGAGGCAGATGGAATTGGTGGTGTAGGGGTAAAATCCGTAGATATCACCAAGAATACCCATTGCGAAGGCGATCTGCTGGAACTTAACTGACGCTAAGGCGCGAAAGCGTGGGGAGCAAACAGGATTAGATACCCTGGTAGTCCACGCCCTAAACTATGTATGCTAGTTGTTGGGGTGCTAGTCATCTCAGTAATGCAGCTAACGCATTAAGCATACCGCCTGGGGAGTACGGTCGCAAGATTAAAACTCAAAGGAATAGACGGGGACCCGCACAAGCGGTGGAGCATGTGGTTTAATTCGAAGATACGCGAAGAACCTTACCTGGGCTTGATATCCTAAGAACCTTTTAGAGATAAAGGGGTGCTAGCTTGCTAGAACTTAGAGACAGGTGCTGCACGGCTGTCGTCAGCTCGTGTCGTGAGATGTTGGGTTAAGTCCCGCAACGAGCGCAACCCTCGTCCTTAGTTGCTAACGGTTCGGCCGAGCACTCTAAGGAGACTGCCTTCGTAAGGAGGAGGAAGGTGGGGACGACGTCAAGTCATCATGGCCCTTACGCCCAGGGCGACACACGTGCTACAATGGCATATACAATGAGACGCAATACCGTGAGGTGGAGCAAATCTATAAAATATGTCCCAGTTCGGATTGTTCTCTGCAACTCGAGAGCATGAAGCCGGAATCGCTAGTAATCGTGAATCAGCCATGTCACGGTGAATACGTTCCCGGGTCTTGTACTCACCGCCCGTCACACCATGGGAGTTGATTTCACTCGAAGAGGGGATGCTAAACTAGCTACTCTCCACAGTGGAATCAGCGACTGGGGTGAAGTCGTAACAAGGTAACCGTAGGAGAACCTGCGGTTGGATCACCTCCTTTCTAGAGTACAAAGTAAGTTCTCTCACAAGACTTACTAAAACTCAATCCTCATTTGTTTAGATTTTAAAGATTGATAATAAAAATAGTGCAAATAAATATAAATTTTAAGCTAACTTAAAATACGAGATAATTCGGGGAATTAGCTCAGCTGGGAGAGCGCCTGCTTTGCACGCAGGAGGTCAGCGGTTCGATCCCGCTATTCTCCACCATAAAGGGCCTATAGCTCAGCTGGTTAGAGTGCACCCCTGATAAGGGTGAGGTCACAAGTTCAAGTCTTGTTAGGCCCACCATTATTTATCAATCTTAGTAAGATTTATTAATAACTAGTCTTGAAAGCTAAAATAAGATTATAGTTTATAATTTTATTTTAGGTTTTAAGACCTAAGATAATAATTTTTTTATTATATGTTCTTTTAATTATCATTGTTAAGAGTCACAAGCAAGTTTTTAAACAATTTTACAGGACTTGTTAAAGGGATTAAAGAATTTTATCTTTATCTTTAAATTTTTAAAGATATAAGTTTCAAATATCACGTCTTATATTTTTGCTTAATATAAGTTTTTGAATGCTTTCCGTCTTAGATAAAAGAATTTAATCGTATAAAACTTTAACAAGGAAGTGATGCGTTTTAGAATTATATAAATACAGCTTAAATTTAATTTTTAAATTTAAATGCTTATTTATGCACAATACTTTTTAATTAAGTGATAAAGTTAAGCTTAAACTTTCAAGCTTTTATAAGGCTTGGTGGGGTAGGTTTTTAACTTTTGTTACTTTTAGCACGAATTTACTACGTGCGTTAAAAAGTAAATCAAAAAGGTAAGCTACTAAGAGCGAATGGTGGATGCCTTGACTGGTAAAGGCGATGAAGGACGTACTAGACTGCGATAAGCTATGGGGAGCTGTCAAGAAGCTTTAATCCATAGATTTCCGAATGGGGCAACCCAATATATTAGAGATATATATTACCTAAATGGAGCGAACGAGGGGAATTGAAACATCTTAGTACCCTTAGGAAAAGAAATCAAAAGAGATTACGTTAGTAGCGGCGAGCGAAAACGTAAGAGGGCAAACCTAGTGCTTGCACTGGGGGTTGTAGGACTGCAATGTGCAATAATTACGGTAAGCATAATATTCTGGAAAGGATAGTCAAAGAGGGTGATAGCCCCGTGTGCGAAACCAAGATTTAGCTAGCAGTATCCTGAGTAGGGCGAAACACGTGGAATTTTGTCCGAAGCTGGGGAGACCACTCTCCAACCCTAAATACTAATACCAGATCGATAGCGAACAAGTACCGTGAGGGAAAGGTGAAAAGAACCGCGGTGAGCGGAGTGAAATAGAACCTGAAACCATTTGCTTACAATCATTCAGAGCACTATTATGAGTCCTTTTGAGGAATTATAAAAAATAAGTTTAGACTTTAAATTTTTCTTTCTAAATTTATCTAAGCTAAAAAGCAAAGCCAAAATTCTTCAAAAGGATTCATAAGTGTGATGGACTGCCTTTTGCATAATGAGCCTGCGAGTTGTGGTGTCTGGCAAGGTTAAGCAAACGCGAAGCCGTAGCGAAAGCGAGTCTTAATAGGGCATATAGTCAGATGCTGCAGACCCGAAACGAAGTGATCTATCCATGAGCAGCTTGAAGCTAGTGTAAGAGCTAGTGGAGGAGCGAACCCATAGGCGTTGAAAAGCCCCGGGATGACTTGTGGATAGGGGTGAAAGGCCAATCAAACTTCGTGATAGCTGGTTCTCTCCGAAATATATTTAGGTATAGCGTTATGTCGTAATTAGAGGGGGTAGAGCACTGAATGGGCTAGGGCATACACCAATGTACCAAACCCTATCAAACTCCGAATACCTTTAATGTAATCATAGCAGTCAGGCGGCGAGTGATAAAATCCGTCGTCAAGAGGGAAACAACCCAGACTAACAGCTAAGGTCCCTAAATCTCATTTAAGTGGAAAACGATGTGAAGTTACTTAAACAACCAGGAGGTTGGCTTAGAAGCAGCCATCCTTTAAAGAAAGCGTAATAGCTCACTGGTCTAGTGATTTTGCGCGGAAAATATAACGGGGCTAAAATGAGTACCGAAGCTTTAGACTTGCACTTAATTCTAGTTATTTAAGAACAAAAAAATAAAAAAATTAACTTGTATAAATTCAATATCTTATTTGATGTCAAACTATAAAGCAAATATAGAAATTTTATACAATATTCTTTGATTTTAGTTGTAAACTTTATCAACATAAAAGTAATTAGAATTAAGTGCAAGTGGTAGGAGAGCGTTCTATTTGCGTTGAAGGTATACCGGTAAGGAGTGCTGGAGCGAATAGAAGTGAGCATGCAGGCATGAGTAGCGATAAAATATGTGAGAATCATATTCGCCGTAAACCCAAGGTTTCCTACGCGATGCTCGTCATCGTAGGGTTAGTCGGGTCCTAAGCAAAGTCCGAAAGGGGTATGCGATGGCAAATAGATTAATATTTCTATACCAACATAAATGTGCGATGGAAGGACGCTTAGGGCTAGGGGGGCTAGCGGATGGAAGTGCTAGTCTAAGGTTGTAGGAGCTTATATAGGCAAATCCGTATAAGAATACTCCGAGAGCTGAAAGGCTCTTCAAAGTCTTCGGATAGCGAGGAGAACCCCTGATGCCGTCGAGCCAAGAAAAGTTTCTAAGTTTAGTTTATGTTGCCCGTACCGTAAACCGACACAGGTGGGTGGGATGAGTATTCTAAGGCGCGTGGAAGAACTCTCTTTAAGGAACTCTGCAAAATAGCACCGTATCTTCGGTATAAGGTGTGGTTAGCTTTGTATTAGCATTTACTGCGAAAGCAAAGAAACTTACAACAAAGAGTCCCTCCCGACTGTTTACCAAAAACACAGCACTCTGCTAACTCGCAAGAGGATGTATAGGGTGTGACGCCTGCCCGGTGCTCGAAGGTTAATTGATGGGGTTAGCATTAGCGAAGCTCTTGATCGAAGCCCGAGTAAACGGCGGCCGTAACTATAACGGTCCTAAGGTAGCGAAATTCCTTGTCGGTTAAATACCGACCTGCATGAATGGCGTAACGAGATGGGAGCTGTCTCAAAGAGGGATCCAGTGAAATTGTAGTGGAGGTGAAAATTCCTCCTACCCGCGGCAAGACGGAAAGACCCCGTGGACCTTTACTATAGCTTGACACTGCTGCTTGGATAAGAATGTGCAGGATAGGTGGGAGGCTTTGAGTAATAGACGCCAGTTTATTATGAGCCATTGTTGAGATACCACTCTTTCTTATTTGGGTAGCTAACTAGCTTGAGTTATCCTCAAGTAGGACAATGTCTGGTGGGTAGTTTGACTGGGGCGGTCGCCTCCCAAATAATAACGGAGGCTTACAAAGGTTGGCTCAAAACGGTTGGAAATCGTTTGCAGAGTATAAAGGTATAAGCCAGCTTAACTGCAAGACATACAAGTCGAGCAGAGACGAAAGTCGGTCTTAGTGATCCGGTGGTTCTGAGTGGAAGGGCCATCGCTCAAAGGATAAAAGGTACCCCGGGGATAACAGGCTGATCTCCCCCAAGAGCTCACATCGACGGGGAGGTTTGGCACCTCGATGTCGGCTCATCGCATCCTGGGGCTGGAGCAGGTCCCAAGGGTATGGCTGTTCGCCATTTAAAGCGGTACGCGAGCTGGGTTCAGAACGTCGTGAGACAGTTCGGTCCCTATCTGCCGTGGGCGTAAGAAGATTGAAGAGATTTGACCCTAGTACGAGAGGACCGGGTTGAACAAACCACTGGTGTAGCTGTTGTTCTGCCAAGAGCATCGCAGCGTAGCTAAGTTTGGATAGGATAAACGCTGAAAGCATCTAAGCGTGAAGCCAACTCTAAGATGAATCTTCTCTTAGCTCTCTAGTAGACTACTAGTTTGATAGGCTGGGTGTGTAATGGATGAAAGTCCTTTAGCTGACCAGTACTAATAGAGCGTTTGGCTTACTTTAATAGCATCACTTCCTTGTTAAGGTTTTATAGTGTTTTTAAACTTGCTTCTTAACATTGTTATATAAATATTTTAAAAAAATATTTATATAACAATGTCCGTGATTATACAGATGTGGAAACGCCTTGTTCCATCCCGAACCAAGAAGCTAAGCATATCGTGGGTGATGATACTACGTCTTACTGACATGGGGAAAGTAGCTCATTGCGGACTTTGTTTTTTTATGATTTCTTTATTCTTTTTTATTTACTTTTTTTCGAGTGTATTTCATATAAAAATTATTATTTTTTTATTTCATAAGAACATGTCAGTTTTAAGTAAAAGTGTTAATTTTTAGTAATTACAAGACTTATATTAATTTATAAAAGAATAAGTTTATAACATTTTTTAGCAATTTTGAAAAGTAAAAAAATTACATTTAAATGTATTTTTTTAATTTTAACAGGGTTTGTCTTAATCAAGTGCTATAAATTAAAAAAAAATGCAAATTTGAGATTTATATAAAAATCGCTTAATAAAAGCGATTTTTAAGCTTTAAATTTATTTATTCAACGCTGATAGAATCTTTAATCGAATCATAAATTTTATCACCAATACCCTTTACTTTTTTAATATCTTCGATACTAGTGAAATTTTGTTCGTTTCTATATTCTATGATAGCATTAGCCTTTGCATCACCAACACCATTTAAACTTTTTAATTCATCTATTGTGGCAGTATTGATATTTATAGTAGCAAATAAAAATCCTACAAAAGCAAAGATTAAAAATAAAATTTTTTTCATGATTTTTCCTTTTTTTAAAAAATGAATTTGAATTCTAACTAAAAATATTTGAATTTAAGATAAAAAATAACATTAGCATAAATTTTTAATAATTTATTTTTTGCACAATCTAAAAAAGTTTGAAAAAAGTAATTTTCAATACAAAAAAAAATGATTTAAAG
>NZ_VJNT01000020.1:0-301 GCF_008633895.1 Campylobacter sp. LR264d | reverse complement strand
CAGAAGAGATTAACCGTGTTGCTGATAAGACAGGTGTTAGGGCATCTTATTCAGTACAAACTACAGGAACCTATCCTATACAAGCAGGTTCTACTAGTGTGGATTTTGCGATCAATGGCGTAACTATTGGTCAAACTGATTATCAAGATGGGGATCAAAATGGTGCCCTAATAGCTGCTATAAATTCAGTTAAAGATACAACAGGGGTTGAGGCTAGTATAGATGATAGTGGTAGATTAGTCTTAAATAGTGCTGATGGTCGTGGTATAGAAATCACTGGTTCCATGGGTGCAGGTTCAGG